>JAYUKJ010000570.1:0-3482 GCA_043764555.1 Saprospiraceae bacterium | reverse complement strand
TTACGGCGCAAGATACGGACGGTACGACGCCCGGATTGCCCGCTTTGCGCTTCTTCAAAGTCGTCGTTATCGAAGGCTCAGGTGCTTTGCCGCCCAATGTCGACCCGACAAATTACGCGCAAGTGTCTAAATATTTGAATTTGGACGTGCAGTAATTTCCCGAAGGACCCCTCAGTATAAAACCTAAAAAAGCCGTGTTTCGACTCTGAAACGCGGCTTTTTTATGTGTTGTAAACTTTCCAAAAGTTTTTAACTTTTGGAAAGTTGCGCCTGATTAATATATCTGATTTATTTAAAATAAAGCGTTACGTAAATCGGAAAATGGTCGGAAAAACCACCGCGATACGTCGGTCCCGTGTAAGTTCGATTGGGCAATCTTTTACCCGTTTTGTCTTTGTAAGTCAAAAAATCGGCGCTAAAAATGGTTTCCGCGTCCGTTGTCACAAGTTTTGAGCGCCCATCTAAAAATGAACCATTGACTATTATTTGGTCAATCACTTCCCATTCGCCGCGATAGTAGTAAGAGCCAAAACCGCTGCGTTTCACGCCCGCGGCGAGGTTGTACAAGGCATTTTTGGCAATAATTGGGCGCGGCGTGGCGTCTCGGTCCCAATAAAAAGCGCCTAAACCTTGCGTCAAACTCTTATCATCGGGGTCGTCGTTGAGGTCGCCCATGATGACAATGCGGGCATTGGGGTCGGTTTTCAGCACCGAATCGACGGCGGCTTTCAAGACTTGGGCCACAAAAATGCGTTTCGGCTCGCTCTCAGTTGCGCCGCCGCTTCGGGAGGGCCAGTGGTTCACAAAAAATGTCACAGGCACACCCCTCAACACGCCGCTCACTTCGAGAATATCGCGGGTGCGGTCTTTTTTATCGACCAAAAAATCAATGCGGTGCGGCTTGGCGTTTTTAACTTCAAAATCCGATTTTTTGTAAATCAACGCGCAATCAATGCCGCGTTCGTCGGGACTGTCGAAATGCGCAACGCCGTAATTTTTGGATTTTAGCGCGGGCATTGCCGTTAAATCGTCCAAAACGCGGCGATTTTCAACTTCAACCATGCCCATAATGGACGGAAAACCGAGCGAATCAACGACTTTGGTGATGCTTTTCAACTTCGCTTCGTAGCGCTTTTTTGTCCACTGAATGCTCGAATTCGGCATATATTCCGAGTCGAGCGTCGTCGGAGAATCAATGGTATCGAACAGGTTTTCGACGTTATAGAACGCAATCCGCGCGGAATCTTTGGCGTTTGACCAAATCGGTTTCGTCATTTTGCCGTATTCTTCGGGCGTTTCGACGGGCGTTTCCGTCGGTTTTGTCACGACAGCTTGGGGTTTGCTGCAAGCCGCCAAATAGATGAGCGAAAAAGTGAGCAGCAGCGAAAGGGTTTTTAAACAATGTTTTGTCATTTTTTTTACGATTTTTAAATTTTTGCAAATGTAAAACCTTCCAAACCAAACGTCACAGTTTTTTGTAAGCCGTTACGCAATCCCCGCGTTTTCTACCTTTAATTTGTTTCAATGTGGAAAATGCAAGATGCTAAATCGCAAAGTTCTAATGTCCGAAGGACCCCTCAGTATAACGGCGTTTTTTGATTCATCATTCATCATTCATCATTGTAGTTTGCAGTCAATTTTCATTAATCAAAAACTTATTTTTTTTTCAAATTAACACATTAAAGTAAACGAATCATGCAATTACGCTACTTCTTGCCGACGGCACTGCTCGGCTTATCCTCGCTGTTATCGGCGCAATCGGGCAGTTTTGACGCCCGACTTTCACTCAAAAATTTGGATTGTAAAACGGGTAAAGCCGACGTTCAGGTTGAGGTAAAAGCCCACACCGACCGCCAAGTTTTTCTCATGGGCGACGCCAATTATCGTTTTGAATACGAAGCGAACAAATTGACGGGTCCGAAACTGAAAAGTCAAGACAATTTTTCAAACCAAGCGCCACAACGGCAACGCAGCTACGGAGTTCACAATTTGCAAGGCTCGCGGACGCGTGAAAAAGCGGGCATTGTCTCGCTCAATACGTTCTACAATGGAACGAATTCTGACGCCGAAAAAGTCACAACTGATTGGAAATCAGTGGCTACCATCAGTTTTGACATCGCTGATTTTCGTTCGCCTTCAACCTTGACTTGGCACGACAATCGGGCATTTCCGACAACGGGCATGAGTCAATTGAGCGTGACGAACAATGACCCGACGGCGTTTGAATACGACTTAAACGGCGTTGAAGCGGGCGGACTTTTTACCAATTTGACCGTTAATCCCGCGGCGCAATGCCGCAATTCGGCGCCTGCGGTGGCCACAACGCCGATGAAAACGAAAATGAATCAGTCGATTGAAGCGATGTTTCCGATTTATGACGGTGACGAAGGCGACAAATTTTCGACGCGTTTGGTGAGTGTTTCGAGCGGCAGTTTGGTCTCCTCAGTAGTTGGCACTAATTTGGTCGCACAATACACGCCCGAAGCGGGTTTTGTCGGCGAGGTCGAAGCGAAAGTTGAAGTGACCGATAAATTTGGCAACACAGACGTCGTGGCGCTCAAAATTTCGGTAAAAAAAGACGCGCTCATCGTTTTTAATGGTTTTTCACCGAACAATGACGGCGTGAATGACGTATTAACAATCGATGGTTTGGAAAAAACGCGCACCACGGCGATTTCAGTTTTCGACGCTCAAGGACGCGAAGTTTTTCAAGCTAAAAACTACAAAAACGATTGGGACGGCACCAAAAATGGTCAATCATTGCCCGACGGTACGTATTTTTATTCGTTAGACGACGGTTTAGGTCAAAATTACACGGGCTACATTCAATTGAGCCATTAAGAAAATTAAAAATTAAGAATTAAAAAATTAAGAATTTTAAATTTGTAAACGGTTCATTCCTAACCAATTGCGCGTTTAATATTTCATTTTTTAATCAATTGTCAAGATTTTAGGTTTGTTCACATTTTGAGGTTCTCAAGCAACAATAATCACAACTACTTTTAAAAAACGCTGGGTTTCGATGCAAGTCGAACTCAGCGTTTTGCGTTTATATATTGTTAAAAATTACTTTTATACCTTTTTTAGGGTAAGAAAAGAAACTAATTCAGAATTAAGCAGTAGAATTGCTTTTTGAAAGATTCCAGATTTCAAGGATTCCAAGGATTCCAAATTCCAAATTCCAAATTCCAAAGATTCCAAGGATTCCAAATTCCAAATTCCAAGGATTCCAAATTCCAAATTCCAAATTCCAAAGATTCCAAGGATTCCAAGGATTCCAAATTCCAAATTCCAAAGATTCCAAGGATTCCAAGGATTCCAAATTCCAAATTCCAAGGATTCCAAATTCCAGAGGTTTCAAATCTTTGAAATTTGGAATCCTTGGAATCTTTGAAATTTGGAATCTTTGAAATTTGGAATCTTTGAAATTTGGAATCTTTGAAATTTGGAATCTTTGAAATTTGGAATCTTTGAAATTTGGA
>JAYUKJ010000569.1:0-12242 GCA_043764555.1 Saprospiraceae bacterium | reverse complement strand
GCCTTGACAAACGCGTGCAACAGTTCGATTTTATTGACGCGTCGGGCAAACCGATTTTATCTGAAAAACGGCCGTTGGAAGCGGGTTTCAATCGCCTATCTTTCAATATTTCGACGTTGCCACAAGGCACTTATTTTATTCAAACGCCGAATGCACCCGTCGGGAAAAATCAACCGCGCGTTTTCATGAAAATGTAATATCATTTGGTTTTCCATAGTATGTTTTTTATTTATGAATCCCGATGAACGTTCGCGTTCGTTGGGATTTTTTTTGAAAAAAGGACCCCTCAGTATAAACCCTAAAAAAGCCGTTCCGTTAGTCAACGGAGCGGCTTTTTTGATAAAAATTAAGCTAAAAAAAAGAAATTCAGACACAATACGGCTGAATGACCTAAAAAGACAAATACTTTTTTAAATTTGCTCAACAATTCATTTTCAAAGAAAAAAAATGCACATCGGAAGCGACAAAATAGAAAGCATTGAACTGGCTCGAACGCTCGGCGTTTCGCGCTCGCTGCTGCGTTTTTGGGAAGAAGAATTTGAATTGACGCGCCCCGCAAACGGTCAATTGTCGCCCCTCGAAGCCGACGAGATTTACCTCATCTACAACCTCATCGACACCAAAGGCTTATCCCTTTCGGATGCCAAATCAGCTTTTTTCGTTGAACGTAAACGATTGAAAATGAAGCACAAAGCCATCGATAAGCTCAAAGACATCCGTGCGTCACTTGGAAAATTAAGGCTTGAATTAGACGAAGAAATGATTAATATAGCGTAAAAAAAACTATAAAAAATAAATATTCGTTACAATCCCTTCAACGCCTTTTCGACTTCCTTCTGCTCATTTTTTTGCTCAATAAAAATCGGTGCAACTGCCCGACTTCCACAATCGGGCATTGAGCAACGCTCGCACGTCGTATTTACATCTTTTTGTTTCAATTTAGGGTCGCCCAAAAAGCGAAAAAGCCGCCGTGCGTTGTCGTCCATCAAAATACCCAACGTGACGCTGCTGCTTTCTTTGGCATTTTGGGCATCGGGTTTGGCAACCGTCAAACAGAAATAAGACAGGTCCGTTTCCCAATAAGTTGAAATTTGAGCCGCGCAAACGGATTGCGTAGCGCGGTCGGTTTGAAGCCGCGTTCGGAGTTCTTTTATCGCATTGACGGACACCCAATTTCGGCAATAATGCTCGCTGCTTTCGTTCGCGTAAGGCTTGTGGAGGCGACTCAAATGCAGTTCTTTTGTCATTTTAAACGACTTCATTTGTTCATCAGATTTTAATCGAATGAAAAATAAATCGTTGATTTTGAAGTGTTTAGGCAAAATATTTGTCAACCTTTGCAGCATCATTTCACCCGTTACGTTGTATTTTTCTAACAAAGCCATAAACGCCTCATTGCGCCATTCGGGAGCATTTGCCAACAGTCTAAAATCAGCCGCGAGCGCGTCTTCATCCATCAAAAGCGCCGAGGCGAAGTAAGACGCTTTGAAATTATTGAACAATTTTTCAAAACTTTCTGCCTTCTGAATCACCGTTTCGTAAGGGCGCTCTTTGAGTTTTAGAAATTGAAAACCCAATTCGCGAGCGATTAAAAAATGCTCTTGTGCGGATTCTAAATCTCGATTGAGATGCAAAATTTTGGACCCCTCAGTATAAAACGACCGAATATGCCTTAAAACCTTTTCTTTACCTAATTTTTTCCGATTGACGGATATGTTGTAGTTTTTAAACAAAAATGTTTCTAAATCTACCGTCTCGAACGCTGAATTTGCAGTTATTTGGTTCTCTGTTTTAAACGTTTTAACCGCTTCGTCCAAATCTTCAAAATAATTATCGTTCATGTCTTGATAACTGCGCAAGGCGGCGGTGTAAACATTTTCCGATTGCATTTGGTAGTTGCGCGAAATTTTCAGAATCGTCGAAATAAACGCATTCAAGCGGTCGGGCGTGTTTGAAAACAGTTCCAAAACCTTGTCGGGACTGATGCCGAACATTTCCAAAGGGAAAATTTGAAAAAATTCTGATTCCAATAAATCAATAATCGGTTGGAGTTTTTTCGACGCTTTCACGCTCACAAGGTCGTCGTAAGTGGTGCCGAGTGCCTTCGCAAGCGTGAGAATTTTATCGGCTTTGGGATATTTTTTGCCCTTCTCAATCTCATGCACATAGGACTGTGAGAGTTCAGTTAATTCAGCGAGTTGCTGATAATTGAGTCCTTTTTGCTGGCGCAAAAAAGCGATTTTCAAACCGAAAATGAGGCGAACTTTATCTTGATTCAACATATGGTAGGTAATTTCAAATGTCAGATTCCAAATTTTAGGCGTAAAAAGTGGAAATTAAGGGCGAATTTAGCGTAATTTTACAAAAAAAATATTTATTTTAAGTGCTTCATGCAACCCGCTCCGTATTTTGGCTGTCATTGAGTTATCTTTTAAAAGGCACATCGGGACATTTAATCTTCAATTAATGGAACAACATTTTGACATCGTTGAGGCGTGCAAACGCGGCGACCGAAAGGCGCAATTTGAGTTGTATAAACTGTATTCAAAAGCCATGCATAATATATGCGTGCGGATGCTTGGCTCCGCCGAAAATGCCGAAGATGCACTGCAAAACGCGTTTGTGGATGTGTTTACGAAATTGGAGAGTTTTCGCTTTGAATCGACAATTGGCGCGTGGATTAAGCGGATTGTTATCAATAATTGCATCAATGCGCTCAAAAAACGCCGCATGGCGTTCGCCGAATTGATGGACAACGCGCAAATACCGAACGAAAAAGACCCCTCAGTATCGGACGCTGTCTTGAACGTTTCGGCGATTCAACAAGCGATTCAGCAACTGTCGGATGGCTATCGCACGGTTTTTAATTTATATGCGTTGGAGGGTTACGACCACGAAGAAATTGGGCAGGTTTTAGGTATCTCGGAAGCCACTTCTAAGTCTCAATATTCGAGAGCAAAAGCGAAATTGAGGGAGATTTTGAAGTCACCACAAAGTTTGATGATGGGTGACTGATTTTTAACACTCACGGACTGAAGTCCGTGATACAATTTAATTCAAAATGGATAATTTAGAAAAATTCATACAAGACAATCGACCTGATTTCGATTCCGAAACGCCTAATGTGGACGTTTGGGCGGGCATTGAGAGCGATTTAGACGACGATATTCACCGTTTTATCCGCTCAAATCGCGCAGGTTTTGATACCGAAATACCAAATCTGAAAGTTTGGGCAGCGATTGATAAACGCCTTTCCACAACGGCCGAAAAACCTGCCGAGTTGACAGTTGGAAAGAGCGTCGAAAAGAGCGTCGAAAAAGCGGTAGAATTAACCGTTGTCAAGCATTTTGCGGTCAAACAATGGGCATTGCGGATTGCAGCGGCATTAACTTTATTAATCATTGGTGCAAGCGCGGGTTTTTATTTTAAAGCAAAACAAGAAGCCGTTGATGTGGCGCAAACGGTTGATAAAATTGCGCCTGATTTTCGCGAAGCGGAGCAGTTTTATGCGCAAAAAGTGCAAACGCAACTCGTCAAATTCACGTCTTTTCAACCAAATACGGACCCCTCAGTATTGGCCGATTTACAGCAGCTTGACGCCGTTCAAAAGGAGTTGAAACAAGAGTTGGACGACGCGCCAAACGCCACGCGTGAAGAAATTGTTAAACATATTATTGATAATTATAAAATAAAACTCGGTATCTTAGAGCGTGTTATGCAACATCTCGACGAGCAGCCAACTAATAATTCAGTAAAAAAAGAAAATCAGCAGCATGAAAAAATTTAATAATTCACTCAAAAATATCGCGTTTTTTTTAGCTTTTAGTTGCCAACTACAAGCGACAAACAGTACGCTGAACGCACTTTACTACGTATCAAAAGATACGTGCCATCAGCTTGAAAATTGCTGTTTGAAGTCAAACAGTAAGGCACAAGAGTTTACGAAAAACTTTGATAAAACCTTCACGGTTGATAAAAACGAAGTCGTGATTTTGGCGAATAAATACGGCAAAATTGAGGTCAAAACGGGCGGTACCAATCAAGTTGTCGTCAATGTCCGCGTCCGCGTCAACGCAAGTTCGCAAGACGACGCGCAGAAAATGTTCGACCGCGTGAATATCGCGTTTTCAAATGGACCCGACTACGTGAAAACGGAAACGCTCATCGAATCGCAAAACAACGGCGGGTGGAACTGGAGTTGGGGCAAATCAAGAAATTCGGATTTTGCCATCGATTATGAGGTCATGATGCCCGTCAACAGCCGCCTCGATTTGTCGAACAAATACGGCAATTCGCACATTGCGGCGCTGAATGCATCGGTCAATGTTGAGCAAAAATATGGCGATTTTAAGCTCGATGGCGCAACGGCGGCGGTGATTGAACTCGCTTACGGCGGTGGGCAATTGGGGACGATTAGCGCGTTGAGTGCCACGGTGAGTTATGGAAAATTGACGGCGCAAAACGTGGATGCAGCGCGGCTGAGAACCAAATATTCGGAGTTTAAATTTGCTAAAATTAAAGTGGCTGATGTTCAAACGGCTTACGATGATTATGAGATTGACGACGTGGAAACGCTCAAAATTGACGGAAAATACGGCGATATAAGCGTTGGCACCGTGAAGGATTTGACCGCAAAGGGCAGTTATACGGATTTCAAAATAAAACTCATCGAAGGCAATGCCGATTTGCAAACGAACTACGGCGACGTGGCGATTGGCACCGTGAAATCGGGTTTCGGCAACATCAATATCAAGGGAAATTACACCGATTTTAGCATCGGCATGGACTCCTCAGTAAGTTATCTCTTGGACGCTGCGGGCAGCTACGGCAGCATTAAACACCCGACTTCGATAAAAACGTCGATGGACAGCGAAGCGGGAAACCGCCGTGAAATTGTCGGCACCGTTGGCAATCCGAGCAGCAAAAGCGTGTTGAAAGTGCGGTTGAATTACGGGGATTTGAGGATTCGATAAAACGATAAATGTTACTGTACATTTTACACAACTTAGACCACAGATTGGGCTGATACGACTGATTTACACTGATTTTTCTTTAGATTTAACGTGAATTCAAAAAAGAAAATCAGCGTAAATCAGTCGCATCTGTCCAATCAGTGGTCTAAGTCGTCTCCAATTTATAGCCACTTTTTCCAACGGAAATAAATCAACTGAACGACCGCAATTAGAATCATAACAATCCACATGGTGAAGTAGCCATTTGGATAATGAAGCTCGGGTAGGACGTCGAAATTAGTGCCGTAGATGCCCACAATAAACGTCAACGGAATGAATATCGCCGAGACAATAGTCAATACTTTCATGATGTGATTGGCGCGATTTGATTGCTCTGAATTGTACAAGTCGTCTAAATTGTTAAGCATATCTCGTTGATTTTCAGTGGTTTCTATCACACGAACCACGTGGTCATACAAATCTCGAATATAGACTTGATTCGCAGGGTCAACGATTTCTCCTTCTTCGCGGGTGAAGCGACCGATAACGTCGCGCATTGGCAAAACGGCGCGGCGGACTTGCGACAATTGCTGTTTGAATCGATAAATTTGGCTTCTTACGGAGGTCGTAAAATGGTTCAGAATTTCGGTTTCCAAGGCTTCGATTTTATCTTCTGTATGTTCCAATAAGGTAATATATTCATCGACAATGTAGTCTAAAAGCGCGTAAGCCAAGTAGTCGGTTCGCTTGTGGCGCACTTTTCCTTGACCGTTTTTGATGCGTTCTCGAATTACTTTAAACAGGTCGTCGGCGTCTTCTTGGAAGGTCAATAAGACGTTTTTTTCTAAGAAAAAAGACACTTGTTCTGTAATGATTTCGCGATTTTCGTCAAGCCGCAAAGCGCGGACGGTGATAAAAATGCCGTTGTCATAATCGTCCCATTTTGGGCGTTGGTTGACGTTCAAAACGTCCTCAATCGCCAACGGATGTACGTTGAATGTTTTGCCGATATGCTCAATTGCAGGCACATCCGACAAGCCGCGCACGTCGAACCAAGTCACCAAATTGTCGCTCGATGACGGGCAATCCAAACCTTTCAGTGTGTCCATATCTACGGAGGTTTCATTGTACTGAACGACGGTTGTTTCGGTCGTTTCGGCTTTGATTTCGCCCGTAAAAACGGCGGTGCCGGGCGGTAAACCCGACTTAGTGTGGTGTCTTTTTCTTTTTCTTAACATGGAAAATTCTTATGAATAATGAACGGCGTTTGCAAAGGTATTTAATTAAAATTGAAGGTAAAAATCAAAAGGTGAATAGTCGCGTTGCCGCACTATTCACCTTTTGATTTTCTACTATTTTCTTCTTAAAATTACGCAAACATCGGGCGCGCTTTTTTCATAATCGCTGCCATAATTGCCGCCATAACTGCCGCAAATATACTGCTTGAGACCACTGTTTTGAGCGTTCCCACGATGGTTTTGCCGTCTTCGATACCTTTTAGAGCCTCAACGCGGCTCGCTTCGGGGACATTTGCTTCTTCAAACATGGTCATCATGCTTTCTTTCATGCCCTCCATAAAACTCGGATTGATGTAGTTATTGTAGATGAAATTGAAAGGCGTACTGATGACGATACTGATGAGAAAAGCGACAAAACAAACCATAAACGCTTGCTTAAAGTCAATAAAACCACCCAATTTAGCGCGTTGTTCGCGGATTGCACCGCCGCCGAAAACGATAAACATCACGAAGGCCGCCAAAGCCATAACCAAACCAAAGACCACAAGAGCAGTCATTTTGTCGAAGTCGAAGCCAACGATTGACACCACAACACTAAAAATAATGGAGGCTGCGGTGAGATAAAGTCCCCATTTTTGCGCCGTTGGCATAAAGGAAACATCTGATGTGTTGATGCCTTCTTGCGGATTGTCGAGAATTGCCATTTTGTTTTAATTTTTTAATGAATTTAAAATGATGTACTAACAGCGCCGAAAGTAAAATCTTTAAATTAAATTGCATCGTTTTTTGGATAAAATTTAGGATTTAAACGATGAAGGCGGCGGTATTTTGGTTCTGCAAGGTTGGGCAATGTGTCAAAAGTCGCCAAATCTGACGCCCAATTTAACGGTGTTTTTGGTAAAAGAGGACCCCTCAGTATAAGTGCTTAAAAACGCTAATTTTCAACGTTATTTACTTGATTTTTTATAGGGTTTTAAGCACTAATCCCAAAAATACCTTTATGTTTGTCCATAGTTTTTCAAAAATATAAGCAAAAAATGATTACTAAAATTGAAGTAGATGGCTTTAAATCTTTAAAGAATTTTGAATTAGAATTGCATGAAGGTTTAAATATTTTGGTCGGTCCAAATGGGTCGGGCAAGACGAATATTGTTTTGTTTTTTGAGTTTTTATCGAAGTTGGTAACGATGCCTGTGGGTGATGCAATTACGGAAATGGGCGGTTTTAGTTTTATTTTTCAGAAAATAGGAAACGGATATGTTGATGTCATTAAAGTCAAAGTAGAGGGAGAAAAGACTGAAAAAAACATGAAAAATAGTTTTAAATATAGCTATTCTTTTGAGTTGAAAATTTCAGAAGATTCAGACAACGTCATCTATGGTAATCAAGTAATAATACTTGTTACAGAAACTCAAAGTATGATATTTAGTTTCAATCCAGAGACAAAAGGTATTTCAATTCAACACAAACAACCAGATGGGACAGGTAAAATAGATATGGAAACACAAAACGAATGGAGTCAACGAATTAGAAAAACTGTCATTGACAAAGGAACTAGTTTTCTTGAAGGATCTTTAATTAGAATATTTGGTTCATTTCTTTTTGATTATTTCCCAGCTATTTTAACAGATTTAAAAGGTGGTGAAACACTTAACATTGTCCCCAAACGGATTAGAGAACAAGAAAGTGCGATTAGCTCGAAAGGTATTCAAAGCGACGGTTATGGATTGGCTAAAACGTTGTTTGAAATGAAACGTGGCAATGGCAATAACTCTAACTCTAACTACAATGTCCGAAATTTTCAAAAAGCAATTGCTTATTTAAAATTGGCGAACCCAGCTATTCATGATTTAGTGATTGAAAAAGATGATTTTGATAATAAATTAGTACCTAAAGTATATATTAAATCGGAGGAAAAGGCGTCTATTTTGCCCATGGCTTTTCTATCAGATGGCACGCTAAAATGGTTGACATTGGTGACGGCGGTCTTGACTTCTGACCATCTTTTTTGCATTGAAGAACCTGAAAATTACCTGCATCCGTGGATGCAAGCGGAAATGTGTACGCTCATGCGGGAGCATTTGGAAATGAAGTCCGAGCCTTCATTTATCCTCATGACGACACACAGCGAAACACTTTTGAACGCCGCAAAACCCGAAGAAGTCATTGTTGTGTCTATGAAAAACGGCGAAACACGCGCTCAACGCGTTGAAAACCCCGATTTATTGCGTGAAATTATTTCTGATTCGGGCTTCGGATTGGGACATTTATATTTAACCAATTCTTTAAGCGACTAATGAATCCAGCCTTTATCGTTGACGGTTTTACCGAACAACTCATTATTCAACAGCTTTGTCCTAATCGTCCGATTCGGCGTTCCATAAATGGAAAAGATGTGTCACTTAAAAGAGCTGCGGCTGAGATTGTAGCGATTATTCGCCGTTTGAATAATCGGAACTATCCAATTATCATTTTGACAGACCGCGAAGAGCGACCTGATTCTTTCTTGACAATGGCGACTGAATTGAAGCGTGAAATATTGGAACAATTGCCGTCAATAAACAAACCCGCGGATATTCGAATAGGTGTAGCTGACAGAATGATTGAAAATTGGATACTTGCCGATGCCGAAGCATTGGGCAATGCTCCTGAAATTCCTCCAGAAACAGACGGACTTGGCGGCAAAGGTTTGATGAAAAAAATAATGCCTACATACAGCGAAACCGTTGATGGTTCAGCTTTATTTTTCAAAGCGGATGTGTCGAAAATGTATGAAAATTCGCCAAGTTTTAAGCATTTTGTGAACCAATTGGAAGATTTGAATTGTCCTTATCTGGATTTTGATAAAAAAGAGGACCCCTCAGTATAGAGCGTTAAAAATGCTAATTTTACGCTTTTACACTTGGTTTTTATTCTTTTTAAGTGAAAATTTTGAGAATACCTTTATGTTTGTTCACAATTTCAGACTAATTTAAAATAAAAATAATAAATGATTGACTCAATTTCTATTGAAAATTTTAGATGTTTTAATCACCTTAAAATCAAAGGTTTTAAAAGCATCAACTTGATTGGTGGACAAAACAATTCAGGGAAAACGGCGCTTTTGGAGGCGTTGCTTTTGGCGATTTCGCCGTCGGGAAATAATATTGACAACTTACGTCAGTTTCGTAATGAAAATGGGAATCAAATCAGAAAAAATAGTGGGAAAGTGTGGAACTACTTTTTCTACAATCAAGATAAATTACAAACGATAAAAATCGTAGCTACTCATGTTGAGAACAAATCGACGAACGTAGAATTGTTGTGTACAAGCGATGTTGACACTGTTTTACAATCGTTATCAAAAACATTGGGTAACGGTAATGAAAGAATGTACGAGTTAATGTTACGTAATTTTTCAGATAACTCACTACTCAATGTAAAAGGAAATAGTTCGGTAAAACCGTTTAATTATTTCATTATTCCTAATAAAGAAAAAGGTGGCTTTGACTATTTAGGGAACATTATAACCAATTATAATGACTCTCAATCTTTTTTACCTACTTCACGCAGACCCACTGATGACTACTTAGCAGAACTTTATAGTAAAACAAGAGAGAACAAGAAAATTAAAGTATTAAACGATATTTTAACCGTTTTAGACAATAGAATTGAAGGCTCTGAGATAGACGCTCCAGGCGGAGAACCTGTCATCAAATTGCTGTTAAATGATGGCGAATCATTTCCTTTAGCGATGTTTGGCGATGCCGTTCGTAAGATTACAGAATTGGTTTTAGTGCTTTTAAATATGTCAAGCAAAGTTCTTTTAATTGATGAAATTGAAAACGGTATTCATTTCACGAAGCATAGAGAATTGTGGACAAAACTCTTTCAGATTGTGGGCGACGACATCCAAATCTTCGCAACTTCACATAGTTTGGAGATGATTAAGGCGTTTAATGATGTGGCTTATCAAACAGAATTTCATGATAAAGCGATGTATTTTGAAATGGCAAGACAGCAGAAAACAAATAAAATTATCGTGAATCCAATGGATATGGAAATTTTGAATACCGAAATACTAACCGAAAATTCCTTTAGAGGTGAATAAATTATGGCAAAAACCCTTATTATAGTTGAAGATGATAGCGACAAATACACTTTTGAAGCGATTATTCGCCATATCAAATTACAAGATAGTTTGTCTGTTACAATACCCAAAGTCACCCCATTTTGGGTTCATGGATTAAAACCAAAATGGAGACGTATGATAAAAGAGTTACGCCTGCAATTGAAGCAAGGAATGCAAACTTTTTTAAATACACTTTTGAAAGAGATGAGAAGGTTTATTTCTCGTTGACTCAGAATGAAAAAGGTAATGAAAATAGGTATAAAATCAAGAACAATATTATTGATTTTGGCTTTAACAAAATGAAAATCGAAAGTATTGATTCCGTAAATCTTATTGTAGTGGAATTAGAAGACAATCAAATTACGAATAATTCAACACGTATTTATTTTACGAAAGAGCAAGCATTTTTGGATAAATTACCAATGGAAAAAGATGGTTTTTATGTAGCCAATAATGACACTGTTTTTTTTGAAAGCAATAAAATTTATCCCGTTTTTAAGCATAAAACAATAAGTGATGCTACAACATTTATTCAACCATTTGTAGAGGGACTTTCAAAAGGAAATGAGTCTTTTGCTCTGATTACGTTTGTGCTAAATACGGACGGAAAAATAAGCGATATAAAAATGCATCACCACATCAACAAAGCGTATGACAAAAACGTAGAAAAGGCTATTTTTAAAACGCAAGGCTCGTGGATTTCGCCCATTGTGAATGGAAAAAAAGTAAACGTTTTGAAAGTAATTGAATACGCTTATATGTCATCCGCGGGGCTTTCAACAGATGATTTCAAGGCAGACCCTATCAATTACACGCATAAAAGTGGCTTATTTCCAGAAGAATATCGTAAAGTATTTAAAAATGCTGTTAAACTAATCTACCGTGAAGAATATAAAAATGCTTTAGAATTATACGCTCAATGCCTCAAATTGACGCCCGATAAGTCAAACATTGATTATCAAAAAAGCATTATTTTTACGCTGTTAAATGATATTCCAAACAGCAATTTATTCATTGAAGCGGTTAAAAAATCGAACTTGAAATACCTTATAAGCGATAAAAAATAAACAATTTATTGTTTAGGAGGACCCCTCAGTATAAACCCAATTTTTACCTACATTTGCCGCGTTTTCCGACTTTATCAAGTTGAAAAACGCGGCTATTTTTTTATCATTAATTTTGGTACTTTCGTAAATTTAGTGGTAAGCTGAAATTATTCTATTTTAATCAATGTTAATCTTAGGAAGATTGAAGGAATCTTCCTAAGATCAAGCTCAAATTCTGCGTCTAATATATCTTAGTAAGCCTTCTTCTGGCTTACTAAGATTTGCAACCCACTAAATTTACGAAAGTACCTTAATTTTAAATCAACCAAATAATGTCCAACGCTTTTTACCAAGTTCCAAAACCCATCAATGAACCAATTTACACGTATTTGCCCAAATCGCCTGAGAAATTAGCTTTGAAAAAAGCATTAGCGGCTGCAAAATCTACGCAACGCGATGTGCCGATGTTTATCGGCGGCAAGCACGTTTTTACGGACGATAAAGTCATGATGCATCCACCGCATGAGCATAAACACGTTCTCGGAACCTACAATCGTGGCGAAAAACGGCACGTCGAGGCGGCAATTGCGGCAGCTTTGGCGGCAAAACCAGCTTGGGAAGCGATGAATTGGCAAGACCGCGCGGCGATTTTTTTGAAAGCGGCTGATTTGTTGTGTACAAAATATCGGGCAACGATGTCGGCGGCAACCATGTTGTGCCAATCAAAAACGGTGTATCAAGCAGAGATTGATTGCATCGCGGAATACGCGGATTTTTTGCGGTTTAATGTGGAGTTTATGACGCAAATTTACAATGAGCAACCCGTCAGTTCGGCAGGGATTTGGAACCGCATGGAACATCGTCCGCTTGAAGGATTTGTGTTTGCCTTGACGCC
>JAYUKJ010000568.1:0-3489 GCA_043764555.1 Saprospiraceae bacterium | reverse complement strand
TCAGTATCTGCTCTATAAAAAGATAAGCCACCAAATTTATCTCTATAAATGCGCCACTTGACCTTAGAGACATTATTGACGTATTCTTTGTACGCTTTATTATCCCACTTATGAGCGCTCATAAAGCCTTCTTTCACTAATGGATATTTGTCCATCAAATCAAAAAACTCCTTTTGCGTTCTCACATTGATTGTTTTTTTCATCAAATCAGCGTACTCTAAACCGCCTTGATGTGCTTTATACGTTTTTTGAAAATATTGTTCAACTTGATTGATATCATCGTAAATCAAGGTTGTATTTTTTAAAGAAGGCATCATGTCCTCCATACCGTATTTTTTTGCAATTGTTGCCAATTCCTCAATAGTCCTTTGCGGTTTTTTGTTACCTTGACAGTACATGAGGTTGTAAAAAGAGAACAATAGCATGAACAATAAGCTATTTTTTTTGAATGTAGTATTCATTTTTTTTGTTTTAATTAGTTACTAATATTTTGATTATCAGACTATTGGGAATAGTTAATTGAATTCGGCATTTCTATATATATCGAATGTCACTGGTGCTGGTAAACCATTTTGACTTGGTATCCAAACATTACAAGTGACAATACCATGAGTATAATATGTGACTGTATGACCACAATCAGGATTTCTTCTCCAAGGTGCTGATTTGTAATATTGTCTCACAAAATCATTAGAAGTTGTCAAACCAGAAGGAACAGTACATCGGGAGGTGTACACTAAATCCATGACCGCATTACCTGTTTTACAATCCATACCAGTGAGTAAAATCTCTACAAACATAGTATTCAAATTTAAAGGGTCAAAACTCATCCATGCCGCAGAGATTTTCTCGGATTGTTTTGCGCAATGGCACCTTCTGCACTCAGGCATCGTAGGGTCAAGTTCACACGGCTCACAAGGGCGTCCATTACAATTACTGCTACTACTGCCGCTACCACCGCCGCCATTATTATTATTCGTAGAACAAAATGGACCAGTACATCCGCCGCTACTACCAACGGAATACACGCAATTCATTGTATATACACGTATAGTACCATCATAAGTAACACTTATTATAACACCTCCCACGCTAAATACTGTGTATTGGTCTATGTCTTCATATGCTAATGTGCAACTCACATTTCTTTCAAATGCGTTCTCTCTTAAAAGACGTTTACCAACCGTTTCTTTAATAATATTCCCATTTTCATAATGCCACCTGCGAAACTCCCCTTGGTCCCAACCTTGAGTGGAGACAGTTCCTTCAAAAGTTTCACTTCTCAAATTACGGACATTAATTGATTCAATAGTCCCTTTAAAAACATTGAAAGGGACGTAACTAACAATAGAAGCCTCGTATTTATTGTCCTTTATCTGTAAAATTAGGTTTTGCTTGCCCAATTGTTTGAATTGACCCGATATACGCGGAAATGGCATTTTGTTATTTACAGCGTAAGGCACTTCAACGATATCGTCATAAGCAGTTGCTTTCTCCCAAATTGGCTTCATGCCTTTAAAGTCATGATTGTTGCCATTGTACAAAATGCTTTCATTTTGCTCAAACCAAGATTTAGCCGAATTAATCTTTTCTTGTGAAGATAAATTATATGTTTTAATAGGTGCCACTTGCACGTCTTGCCGACAGGCAAAGAAACTCAAAAACACCGACATAACGGCGAGCAAAAACCCGCCCCGCGTGAAAATGTGTTGTTTCATTGTAATAAAATTGAAAAATTTGAACCAAAAATAACGCTTTTGGCAGCCGCGTCCTACTTATTTTAGGGTATTTTAGGCATTTCGGATAGTCACCTAACAGCTAAACTGTGGGACAAATTTCCGACAACAAAAAATAATAACTGCATTTGCGCGGTTGAACAAAACAACTTATACGACTTTTTCGCAACTTGTAAAACAACTACTACGACTTTTCCACAACTTTAACGCACTTTTAAAAATTTAACTCAACAATGAAGACATCTGTAGGAATAAAAATCCGAAAACTTCGCGAACTTAAAGAATATTCGCAAGAATATATGGCGCAACAAATGAGCATCACTGCCTCCGCTTACAGCAAATTAGAGCGCGACGAAACCGATATGACACTCAATCGGTTAAACGAAATTGCCAAAATTTTAGGCGTTGACACGCAAACCATTATGAATTTTGATGAAAAACAAATCTTCAACATCACCAACAGTCACCAAAACGCTATCGGCAATCGAGAAGCGCACGTTTACAACAATGATAAATTAGTGGAACACTTAGAAAAAGAAGTTGCGCATCTTCGCAATGAAAATACACGTTTGATTGAGATGATAACATACAAAAAAGAATGAAAATAAGACCCCTCAGTATAAAAGCCAAAAAGCCACTTTCTCGCGGGGGGAAAGTGGCTTTTTTTAGCTTTTGAGGAGACTATCTTTGGAAAGTATTTGCTTTAAAACAATAGAAACAGACGTTTTCAAACCATTACGCGTCTTAAAATGATTATATTTATAAAAAAAAAGTATTTTCTCTAACTTGCAAAATAAGTATGACAAGCGTAATATTGTGGCAATTATGAATGATTCAATCAATTACGCTTTAATTTGATTACCCTGTTTTATTACTTATCATAAAAGTAGCCGCTATGAATGAAAATAACCGAGTAAAAGAAATTAAAGAATTAGAAATCGAAGAAGCCACATTAATCACTATTTTACATTTTCATAATATCAATCGTGACCAAACAAGTTTTCGAAGCGATATGGAAAGAGAAGAACATATTAATGATATTTTGGACCGCGTTAATGAGATTCACAGACGCTTAAAAGAACTAAAAAATGACAACTACGGATAAAATAAATGCGCTGATGGCGACAGTAAAACCGCCTAAAAATGTATTTATGCGTTATGCTCATGCTCAAAACACAGCGTGTAAATTGACGACTAATAATACCTTGCAAGCAGCAATGGTCTTATTCCTCATGGCAACAAATGAGGACGAAAGACAGATGATTAACCGTGATTTTGAACTAACAATTCAAGAATTATCGGAAGTTGAGCAAATAGAATTTAAAGAGGCTTTTACTCAAAGTTTTAAAAATTTATTACCGCTTTCTGATGATTTATTGAAGCGTATAAATGCTGTGCCAGCGCATAAAAAGGCTGCTTAACTTCTATTTTACGTAAAAAAAAAGCCTTACTCAAATCATTGAGTAAGGCTTTTTTTTACGTAAAAACCGTCTATTTCTTCTTCTTTTCCGTCAATTTCGGCTTCGATACTGAGGGGTCTTTTTCAGCAACCGCCGCGCGTACTTTTGGCGCTGGTTTTTCAATTTCTAATTGGTCGGGAACACTCGCAGCATCCGCTAAACCGTTCTGTTTGAAATGCAAAAACAAGCCGCCCGCGAACAATAAGAGCAACAAAGCCGAGGCGATCAAGCTAATGGTTTCGCCCGTGTAGTACGATTTTGGATGAAACTCAAAGACAATTTTATGGTTGCCC
>JAYUKJ010000567.1:0-12248 GCA_043764555.1 Saprospiraceae bacterium | reverse complement strand
AAATTAAAGGCGTGTAAAACAGCCTTTTCACATTTTTTAAACTAATTGAATAATGAAAAATATTATTTCCATATTGTTTTTGATGCTGTCTTTTATGTCCCTTGCACAAAGCCAAAGCATCACCGTCACCTATCGTTACGACGACTTGCACAGGCTTGACCGTGCCACTTACAGCAATGGCATCGTCATCAATTACACGTATGATGCTTTGGGCAACCGAACAAGCTACGTCGTCACAGGCGCATGTGCCTTAGCGACCCCCTCAGTATCCAAGCAAGATGCGACGTGTGGGAACACAAACGGCAGTCTCACAGTTACCACAACGGGCAGCGGACTGCAATATTCCAAAGACGGCACAACTTTTCAACCGAGCAATGTCTTCAACAACTTAGCCGCAGGGACTTATACCATTACCGTTAAAGATGCAGCGAATTGTACCGCAACCGCAACCCCTGTAACGATTCAAAATGTAGGCAGCAACATCAGTATCACAAGTGTTACACCTCAAAATGCGACTTGTGGTAATGCAAATGGTCGTTTAACAGTTGTGGCAGTTGGTAGCAATTTGCAATATGCTATCAATGGTGGTGTGTATCAACCAAGCCCTGTTTTTAGTAACTTGACAGTTGGTTCTTATACCGTAATCATTAAAGACGCAAATAGTTGCCCACTTAATGCAATACCTCAACGCATTGAAAACGTTGGTTTGCTACCCGTTGCGAGTTTTACAAATGCCGCTACCAATTTGAATGTCGTTTTTTCAAACACTTCAACCAACACAACAGGCGCAACTTATTCATGGAATTTTGGCGATAATACCCCCCTCAGTACAGAAGCAAATCCAACGCATCTTTACGCGCAAAGCGGGTCATTTACCGTTACGTTGACCATAACAACCGCTTGTGGAACGAACACAACAACTCGAAATATCACTGTTTCGCAAGGCTGTTTGCCGCCTTTTGCTGGTTTTACAAATGTTGTCACCAACTTGAATGTCGTTTTTTCAAATACATCAACCAATACAACAGGCGCAACCTATTCATGGAATTTTGGCGATAATACCCCCCTCAGTACAAATGCCAATCCAACGCATCTTTACACGCAAAGCGGCACATTTATCGTCACTTTGACCATAACAACCGCTTGTGGCACGAATACAACCACACGAAATGTTACTGTTTCACAAGGCTGTTTGCCACCTGTTGCCGCTTTTACAACTACGATGAATGGTCTGACAGTTGTATTTACCAATACTTCTACAAATGGCTTAATGTATAATTGGACTTTTGGAAATGGGCAAACTTCAACAGCGCAAAATCCGAGTATTACCTTCACAAACGCAGGTACTTATATGGCTTGTTTGACCGTTTCTAATGGTTGTAGTAGTCGTCAAATATGCCAAGAAGTTAGCGTATCTTGTGCTATTGCCAACGTTGCTATTTCTGGTAATTCAGCTATTTGTCAAGGCAGTAACACAACATTAACAGCAAGTGGTGGTACAGCTTACGTATGGTCAAACGGCGCAACAACCCCATCAATTAATGTCGCAACTGGCGGTAATTACACGGTAACAGCGACTAATACAAATGGTTGTTTAGGTACGACAAACCTAAATATTATAATCAATCCACGGCCAAAAGCGGATTTCGGTTTCAATATTCAAGGCGGAAAATCGCAATTTGTAAGCCTTTCAACCGATACGAATAATACGACAGTTTACCGTTGGGATTTAGGCAATGGCACAACTTCCAATCTTAAAAACCCAATTGGTAATTATTCGGCAAATGGCAATTACACTATTTGCCTTTGGGTAACAAATGGAACTGGTTGTAAAGATTCCGTTTGTAAGCAAATCAACGTTACACGCGTTGCTGTTCAAGATTTGCCCGAAGGGTTAAAAGTAAAAGTGAGTCCAAATCCAACAAGCAGCACAATGGAAGTCACTATCAATTATGATAAAGCCTTCCAAGCTAAGGATAAATTGGTTTTAATAGATTTATTCGGTAGGCAAGTTGCGGAATGGCAGCAAATCAAATCATCTAATAGTTTTGATATTTCGCATTTAGCCAATCGTACATACTTACTTCGTTTGACGCTGAATGGCAAAAACTACACCTTAGACAAAATTGTAAAAACAAATTAATCTTGGTTTTCTGATATTAAAAAGCCTTGTAAATACGTGTTTACAAGGCTTATTTCGTTAAAAAAGGTTTTTATACTGAGGAGTCCTTGAAAACGCAATGTTGCTGATGGGGCAAGGTTGCGTTTTCCGTTTGTTTGGTATAATGACTGGTTATATGTTGAAGATGACTGGATGTTATATTTTTATAACATGAGGTGGTTTTATGTTGCAAATTTGCAATGTGATTTATACAATATTTGATGATAAATCACATTAATAAACAAATTAGTAAACTTCTTCAATCCTTTCAAAGATGAAAAAAGCAACCCTTTTTATCCTTCTGGCTTTTACTGCCTTCGCGCCTGTTTTCGCGCCTGTTTTCGCGCAAACGACCAAATACTATTTCTTTGATAGTGATTGGAAGTTAACGATTAGTACCGATTGTTCCTATTATAGAAAGGTAGAATACAACTCTAACGGTGCTATTATCACGCCTATCATAGATTATTACAAAAATGGTAATATTCAATGCATGCTTTATCCCACCGACTATTTTAGCGCTACTTGTGCTTCCGGTAATTGTGGTACTCAAAATGGTTACACAAAATATTTTCATCCAAACGGAAACCTAAGTGGCTATCGAAGGCTTCAAAATGGGCAATTGGTGCATAGAAAAGATTATGATATTAATGGAAATTTAACCCGTATTCAAGGATGTGAGTCTGGTGATTGTGAAAATGGTTATGGAACTTATTATTACAAGTCAGGTGATGCTTATATTGGTTACTTTAGCAATGGATATGTCCATGGCAGAGGTACTTATAGATGGGCAGCTTCTGGAAATTCATATACGGGACTGTTCATATACGGACAAATAGATAGAACACAAAGTTCTAGCACCAGCATATCCGCACAGGATGTAAAAGATGGGATAGAAATCGCTACTAAATTGGTTGATTTATACAAAGCATTTAATAAAAACTAATTTCAAATATAATAGACTTGTATGAGTTGATAATCAACAACGCTTATTTAGTCAACTTTATTAACCCCAAAAAACTATTTATTGCTTTAAAATATTCAAAAACTTTTATCCACCTCTAAAAACGGCTTTTATGATAGACTACTTCACTACTTGTAAGAAAAACTGTTCTTATTTTAGACAGTTAACACACAAACGCCTCAAATTATCAAGAATGGCTGGTTCGCTTTTGGGGTTTATCCTTTTATCTTTTCAAGTTTTGGCACAGCCTGTACTATCAACCCCTTATGATTATCAGTGGTTTCTTAGTAGCCAAAGTAATGTAAACTTTACTTGGGAAAGTGTACCCAATGCGACGTCGTATAGAATACAATTAGCCTATGCTGATGTACCATTTACGGCATCTGGACCCATTGGTACTACTGGTTTTGCGACTACGCTCAATGGTACTACTAATGACGGCGAAAGCACGGGAAGCGCACAAAGTATATCTATTAGTCCAGCATCGGGCAATTATTACGCTTGGGCTGTTAGAAGCAATCTTACAAATACTTATTCAGCTAAAAATGTATTTGTCATGCGCCATGCGCCACCACCATTGAGTAATCCAAGCAACAATGCGACTATAATGAGTAATATTGCTTTCTCTTGGCTCCCAGTTGATAATGCCGATAGATATCGTATTCAAGTATCTAACTCACCAAGTATTGTCAATGTTCCCATTAGTGATACTAATTATGGTGCATTTGCTTCGACAGTTTACAACGAACCACTTGGTAATATTACAGATGTTAATTTTTCTTCTTTTAATTTAACAACCCCTGGTACTTACTACTGGCACGTAAGAGGTGGCAAATCAACACTTGGCGGAGAGTATTCCGAGGTACGCTCTTTTACTATACCTGCACCTATATCAAACAGTGTAGATGTGAAATTTCGCGTTACCGTAAAAGGAACAGGCAGAAAAATACACGCAACGGGTATGCGTATCACAGGTGCGCTCGGTGCTTTTACTCAACCAGATTGGACGCCTTCGTCTGCCAAAATAATGGTGTTAGAGTCACCAACAAGTGATAGTATTTACACGGCAACCATCAGAATTCCACGCCGCACAGCACCTAATGACGTTTATGAATTCAAATACGTCAATGGTAATGATTGGGGCGATGGTTCTAATGGTACGCCAGAAGATGAACGGAACCTTACAGAAGAATGCAGAGTAAGTGCCTATTGGAATCGTGCTTTTAAGATAGCTCCATTGCCCACAACGTCTATGACTTTACCTTGCTACTTATTCAATACTTGCACGGTTTATACTCAAACTGTACTATCTGTTGAGTTTATTTATATCAATGTAACGCATAAAAATGGTGTCAACACTGTCGCATGGCAAACAGCAAGCGAAAAGAACAGCGACCATTTCGACATCGAACGCAGCACCGACGGCAAGCAATTCGTAAAAATAGACGCAATAAAAGCCTTTGGAACAACCAACGAAGTGCAGAATTACAGCTATTTGGATGCGTCGCTACCCCCACAGTATAACGTGTTTTATTATCGTCTGTGGCAAGTGGATAAAGACAATAAAGCGGAATATTCGCCGACTCGGTCAATCAAGATAGATAAACAAGACCGATTCAGCATCAATATCTATCCCAATCCGAATAACGGACAATTCGTAGCCACTGTTCCAATAAGCGATAAAGACATAACGGTCACGATACAAAACAGCCGTGGTCAAGTGATGTGGACAGGTCGGATAGCTGCCCATCAAGAAAGCCAGAATATTCAATTAGCCGACGCTGCCAACGGACTCTACTTTGTGTCCCACCGCAACAGTGAAGGGTTTATGAATACGGTAAAATTTGTTATCAATCTGTAACCCCCCTCAGTATAAACGCTTTCAAACGCCTTGAAAACCCCGTTTTCAAGGCGTTTTTATATGATAAAAAATATATTCGACTAAATTAAATATTGAATTGGGTAAAACGGGCGCAATATATTACATCATCATTCAGCTAACGACCATCAATTTATTCCCCAAACAAAAACTGCAGGGGCGCTGTTTTTCTTATTGTCCATCTAATTATTCCTTAAACCCATCTTTTTTTCGTAAAAATCAATGAGACCACGGCTAAATTTTCGACTTTCGCGCAATATTTAGAAGATACCCCAAAAAAAAGGATTTCAAGAAGCTGTCTAAGCAACTTTAAAAGCCGTAAAAACGTTTTCAAACTTTAAAACATCACCGTTTTAAAAACCAAAAACTATTATTTGAAATGGAAATTAAAGAACTCATACACACAACGCGCGTCGTTTTGCTCGGCTTCGCCACCACTTTTTCGGCATCCACCACGACTGCCCAAGTGTCAAATCAAGGGACTTACGCGCGGGTGACGGAAAAGGAAATTAAATTGCAGGAGAAATATATGTCGGGCATCATGGAACGACAGCTCGGCAAATTCGCCGAAGCTGCACAACTATTTGCCGAAGTTTTGGACAAAAATCCGAAATGCGACGCCTGTGCTTTTGAACTCAGCCGCCTGAGCGACCTGTTGAAAAAGCCGCAAGAGTCGCTCGATTTTGCAAAAAAAGCCGCGACTCTCGACCCGCAAAACAAGTGGTATCAGATGCACTTAGCCGAAACATTTGAAAAAATCGGCAAAGACCGCGAGGCAGCGGACATCTATCGCAAAATGATTGATGCCAATAGTTTTGGGACTGATTTTTCGGAGGAACTCTATTTTCGGCTCGCTTTTGCGCAAGTTCGGCTCAACGAACCCGTCAAAGCCATCAAAACCTTGGACGAGTTGGAGAAGAAAATGGGCATAAATGAAGACATTTCGGACAAAAAACACGTGATTTATGACGAACTCGGGGACAAAAAACGCGCGGCGGCTGAACTCCGACGCCTTGCCGACGCTTTTCCACAAGTGCCTGAATATCAATATGCAACGGCAGAATATTACGAAAAAATGGGCGATAAAAATGCCGCTACGCAAATATATGAGCGCTTACTGAAATACGACCCGACGGATTCAAAAGCGCAGCTTGCCCTCGCGGGAAAAAATAGGGACCCCTCAGTATCAAGCGCTTCAGGGAGTAAAGACGCAACTTTTCTGTTGGGTTTGAAAGGTTTGTTTGCAAAACCCGATATCTCGATTGACGAAAAAATCAAAACTATTCTGCCTTTGGCGCAAAAAATTGGCGAACACAAGGATAAAGCGCTCGCGGTGGCGGGTTTGGAACTCGCCGAAACGCTCGAACGCACGCATCCGAACGACCCTAAAGCCTTTGCGCTGCTCGCCGATATGCTGTATCACAACGGTCGATTGGCGGAATCTTTGGTGAAATATAACCGTTGCATCGCGCTTAACAAGACGATTTACGCGGTTTGGGAACAAAAAATGTACGTAGAAGAGGAGTTGGGTTTGTTCGACGATTTGCTCAAAACGAGTAATGCGGCGACCGATTTATTCCCAAATCAAGCAACGGCATTTTATTTTAACGGCTTGGCCAACGAACGCAAAGGGCAGTTTGGCGCGGCAATAGAGTCGCTCGAACAAGCGCTTTTAATGTCGGCAAAAAAACCGATTATTCGGTCAAATACGCTTTCTGAGTTAGGTGTAACTTTATTGAAATCAAAGGCTTATGAAAAATCTGTTGAAAATTTTGAAGCCGCTCTGAAAGTTGACCCCTTGTCGCCGATTGCTTTACTGCGCTACGCAACGGCTTTGGCAGCGCGCAAAATTGAACCCGAACGTGCGGAACAAATGGCCAATCAAGCTCGAAAAATGGCTGCCGAAAAGGACCCCTCAGTATTGGAACTTTACGGCGACTATATTTTCAAAACGGGCGACCGCGAAGGCGCCCTCGAAATGTGGCAATTGGCCCGCGAGAAAGGCAGTAAATCCTTGATTTTAGAAAAGAAAATTGTCGCCAAAGACTTAATTGAATAATAAAAATAAAAAATATGAAACTCCATCGTGCATTAATTGAAGCCGTTGCCGACGCTTTGACTGCTGTTTTTCAAGAAGGCAAATACGCTGATAAAGTAATAGAAAATCTATTGCGTTCCAATGCAAAATGGGGCAGCCGCGACCGCGCATTTATTGCCGAAACAACCTACGATTGCGTGCGTTGGTGGCGCTTATTGGCGGACATTAGCGGTCGAAAAGTCGCCACTCAGGATTTTTCGAGAGGCGATTTTTTGGAAGTCATAGGCGCTTTTTTGGTGTTGAAAGACCGCGAAAACAGTGATTTTCCCGATTTTAAAAACTTGCGATTTGACACGTTGTCCGAGCGAAAATTATCGATTTCGGAAAGAAAAATAAAGGAATCCATTCCCGATTGGCTCGACGAATTGGGCGTTTCGGAATTGGGCGAAGCCAAATGGTCAACCGAATTGCACGCGTTGAATTTGCCAAATTCGGTCGTTTTGCGTTGCAATACCTTGAAAACCACGGTTGCGGAATTACAGAAAAAATTTACAGAAATTGGCTTCGAATCCGAAAAAACGCGCCTCAATACTGAGGGGGTCCTTTTGAAACGACGCGGCAATGTTTTTTCTACCGAAATGTTCAAACAAGGGCTTTTTGAAGTGCAAGATGCTGGTAGTCAATTGATTGCACCATTTTTGGAAGTCGAATCAGGGATGCGCGTTGTGGATGCTTGCGCGGGAGCGGGTGGAAAATCGTTGCATTTGGCGACGTTGATGAACAATAAAGGCACCTTGATTGCGCTCGATACGGAGGCTTGGAAATTGGAAGAATTGAAAAAACGCGCCCGTCGAAACGGCGTTCACATCATCGAAACGCGGACGATTGAAACGACAAAAGTAATTAAACGTTTGTATAATACGGCAGACCGTTTGTTGCTCGATGTGCCGTGTTCTGGCTTGGGCGTTTTGCGCAGAAATCCTGATGCAAAATGGAAAATACAAGCGGAGTTTTTGGATAAAGTCCGCGCGATTCAAGCTAAAATCCTCGCCGATTATTCCAAAATTCTTAAAGTTGGCGGCAAATTGGTCTATGCGACTTGCAGCGTTTTACCTTCGGAAAATGAACAACAAGTCCAACGTTTTCTAACCGAAAATCCTAATTTTAAGCTGCTTGCCGAGCGCACAATCTCGCCCGCGACGGATGGATTTGATGGATTCTACATGGCGCGGTTAGAGCGGATAGCGTGAGTTTTATTTTTACATATCCAAAAATGCCTTTGGCGAAACATCCGTCACTTTTTTGAAGGCTCGATTGAACGTTGCTTTTGAATTGAAACCGCAATCAAAAGCAATCGCGAGCAGCGTAAGATGCTTGTTATTGGCCGCAGTAGCTTGGCGTTTAAATTCTTCAACGCGGTATTCATTGACAAAATCGTTGAAATTTTTTCCAAAACCCGAGTTGATAACGGCGGATAAAACGGAAGTGTTTGTATTCAATTTTATGGACAATTCAGACAGCGTTAATTCAGGATTGAGGTAGCTTTTTTCTTTCTCAAAATAGGCTAAAACCTTGCGTTTCCAATGCGCTAAATCGGCATCGCGGACGGCTTTAGTGTCATTGCTTTGAAGCATATTGTCGGTCGAATTATGGACTTCCATAGCCACCAAATCTTCTTTTCTAATAACGTCCAGATGCTCTATTTCTTCAAGGTTTGGCAACTTTTGAAAAGTTGCCAAGTCTAATTCACCATCCAACACATCACCTAAAACCATTTCAGAGGACCCCTCAGTATTTTCGGCATTTTTAGATAAAATCACGTGATTTTGCGGCGAAATATTCATTTTTCGCGTAAAATGCACTTCTTTTACGCGTGCTTGTGCATAACCAGAAATGCTGATGTAATAGACCAAAACGAGTTCCGCAATGTAAATTGCCCACATTTCAGCGTAGCTATAATTGACCAATTTTAACCATAAATTGTTAGAAAACTGAACGGCCACAACGCTAAAATGAACGACTAAGAAATTGTAAAACCACCGATAGCTCACGCGTTCAACGTCCGAAAACTCATTAAAAGTCCACGCTTGATAGGCTTTGTACAAGCGAAAACACAGGATAAAATAAAATAATTCTTGTCCGTAATTTAAGACGTCCCAAAGAATGTTTACAGCCGTCAAACCTTCCACGCCGTGCCACCACCAATCGACAAATTTTTTATCAATTTGCCCATAACCACCAATGATTAGGTGGTACATAAAGTAAAAAATATAGATACCATAATGCCGCCAATCGCGTCGCCAAGAGAACCGCCACTCGCTGTTCACGAGGCTTCGGAGGAACAAATACATCGTCGGCACGTAGGCGTAGCCCAAGCCATCCCACGGCAGAAAAGTGAGTTTTTCCCACAGAAAATAGATACCAAACCAACCTAACATGAAAGGCACGCCCGACAATCCGAGCAAAATGAGCAAAAAAGCGAGCCAAAAGTCGCTGTGCCGCTCCTCGCGCCGACCCCTCAGTATCAACAAGACGGCGAAGATAATGCTTTGGAAAAGCGTCAAAGCGGGGATGATAGCATTGATGTTGAGCTTAAAATCCATAAATTATTTGCAAGGTTTTATGACGTACTTTAATTGTGTTTGCGCATTTATTCGCAAATACAGTTTAAACTGCTTCCACGAGTTCTTTCACGACCAATTTGAATTTGTCCCATTTCACGCGTTTGGTCAAGCCAAAATTTTCAAGTCGATTGTGATAGAAAAACAAAACGTTGAAATCATCGCTTTCCAAATCTCCTTTTCTGTTGAATAACAAAGGTTTACGCACGTGATAAACGCCCAGATTTTTCACGCCGTCTTGCACCAATTCTTCGGGCGACAGGTGAATCGCATCACTCAATTTGAGGCGTCCTTTTTCTGCCAATTCGAAAAGCGCCGCCTGAATTGCCGCCACAGCCGCCGTAAAAGTGTCTAAAGGAAAGACATAATCGTCGGGCGGTAAGCGCAATAATGCGTATAAATCAAGTTTGTCATTAGATTCTTTTAGGATATTAAATGCCGTAAACGCCACAAGATGCGACGACAAAACGATGTTTTCACGGTGAAAACGGTCCACAATTTTATCTGCCAGCAGCTTCGTGTATTCGGCTTCGCGCTGCAAATCTTCCGTAATGACCCCCTCAGTAACAAAGTAATCTGAGATGTTCACAACATTGTTTCGATTGTCGCGACTGGTGCCGTTTTCATCCACCAAATTGCCCAAAACGTCCATTGGTTTGCCAAAAGAGAGGACAATATCGCTGCGTTTTGCGAAGAATTGCCAAATAAATTTGAACCATTCTCGGAGCGAATTACCCTCCGAACGTCCCACGAGATAGCGCTCTTTGCCCACAATTTGAAGGTGTTGGTGAATCAAAAATGGTGCTTCCAAGACCGTATGATAACTCGTCGTCAACGGTACTATGAAAACTTTGTTTTTATCTCCCTGTCCGCACGAAGCCCGTTGCGCCTCGACGACCGTGCCAAGTAGTCCCATTTTAAGCCGTTTTTCAATTTCGCCCGACCGCGACCGCGTGCCACCGGGAAAAAACAGCGTATTGGTTCCCCGTTGAATCGCCAAATTTGACATACCTTTCAACGTCTCTAAATAAATCGCATTTTTTTTCCGACGGTCAATTCGATACGCTCCGAGTCGATTTATAAAAAACGCGGCGGCGCCTGAATTGTACAAATTTAGACCCGCGCCGTAACTAAATTGCGGTAAACCCATAATGTGGTCCATGGCAAAACCAATCAAAACCGAATCGAGATTACTAAAATGCGTCGGCACAACGACTACGGTTCCTTGCGCGAATAAGTCTTGAATCGCTTTCACATCACCATAAACTTGAATGCGTTCGTGCAAACGGCTTTTGGAACTCAAAAAACGCCACCAACGTTCGGTTGCCGCATTTAAAAGTCGATTGAAAAATAGGCTCAAAAAACTACGCGCAAACCGCATCGTGCGAAGACTAAAAGTGCCGACAATTTCTTCGGAATAACGATGAACAAATTTCTGTAGAATCTCGCGGTGCGTCTCAGCGGCTTTCGCTTTCGATTCCGTTTCCGACGCAACAAGTTGCTTGCGGATGCGGTCGAGGAATTGTCGCTCGTTCGGCGGGTCCACTTTCCACGGCGTCTCTTTTATCCGAATCCGCTCTTGATACAGCGTTTGAACGATTAAATCGTACAATTTTGGGTGTTCTTTTATCAGGCGTTCGGTCGTAAAATCGTCAATTTCGGCGATAAAACGACGGCGGTCTTGGCTCAATTTGTAGATGGGCCAATCAGACATTTTTTTAAAAACGGCGGGAAATGGTTCGATGTATTTCATTGTTGCGACACTCTTTTTTCGGAAAATAGGACCCCTCAGTAGTACGTTTTATATATTTTTGAAATAACTTTCCAAAAGTTAAAACTTTTGGAAAGTTGATAATCAGTAAGTTATGAAAAATTGAAATTCTAAAAATATATAAAATGCACCCCTCAGTATTTTTTCTATCTTTTGTTTAAAATTGAAAATTCTTTATTCGTTTCCTCAATAAACGTTAAAACTTCACTTTTTCCGCGCTTTTTCTCCGCAGAAGTAATAAACTCGGGTGGTAAAACTTCCCACGACTCTAATATTTTAGCTTGAATGACAGCAATATTTTTTTTCAAATCTTCCGATTTCATGCGGTCGGTTTTCGTGTAAGCGATGACAAACGGAATGCGAAATTCGCCGAGTTTGTTCATAAATTCCATGTCAATGTCTTGCGGCGGAATCATGGCGTCTAAAAGTAAAAAAACGTATTGTAAGGTGGCGCGGTTTGATAAATAATACCAAATCATTTTTTCCCAAGCGGCGCGTTGCGTCCGCGAGATGCGGGCGTAGCCGTAACCCGGCAAATCCACCATATACCATTTTTTATCAATGTCGAAATAGTTGATTGTCTGCGTTTTACCCGGTGTGTTCGAGACTTTTGCCAAACCCGCCTTTGCCGTCAACATATTAACGAGCGACGATTTTCCGACATTTGAGCGCCCAATAAAAGCGTATTCAGGTCGGCCGTCTTTCGGTGCGGCGTCGCTTCGGACGAAACTGCCGACGAATTCGGCTTGCTTGATGTCTGTTGTTTTTATCATTTTGAAAAAAGTATTTAACTATTTTGGCGGTTTAATAATTT
>JAYUKJ010000566.1:0-1029 GCA_043764555.1 Saprospiraceae bacterium | reverse complement strand
TTTAAAATTTGTAATTAACTGGTTAAACGCATTTCTACACAAAAGTAGGTATTTCTTTACAAAGCATACCTATAAGAAGATTTTTATAGGTATGCTTTTTTGCCCGACTGTTTCAGAGTTGTCGTCACTTGCTTGATTTCTTGCTCCTTCGATTTTGGATAAATCAACAAAGCATCGCCATCATCAACGACGATAAAATCATCAAGCCCTCTCAACACTACGAGTTTTTTAGGGTCGGCGACGCGAACAAGGCAATTATTTAATTCAGAAGCCAAAATTTGTTCACCCAACAAGGCATTGCCATTTTCATCTTTTTCGGCTTCGCCATACAAAGCGTTCCAAGCCCCCAAATCCGACCACGTAAATGTGCCTGGAATCGTGTAAACATTGTCCGCTTTTTCCATAATCGCAAAATCCACGGAAATATTGGGCGTTCTTGGGTAAAATTCATTGACAAAAGCTTGCTCGCCGTCCGTATTGTACGCCGTTTCGCCTTGTTTCAAGATGTCGTAAATGTCCACCGCATTGCTTTTATACGCCTTCAAAAGGCTTTTGACCGACCAAATAAAAATCCCTGCATTCCATAAATAGTTACCCGCCGCGAGGAATTCACGTGCCGTTTCAAGATTCGGTTTTTCAGTAAAACTTTTGACCTTGAAAATACCGTCGTTGTTCGCATCATTGCGGTTAAACTGCACGTAACCGTAACCCGTATTTGGCGAAGTTGGCTTGATGGCAAGCGTCAAAAGTGCATCATTTGACTCGGCAAAAGCCAAACCCATGCTGATATTTTCCAAAAAAGCGGTTTCGTTGAGAATATAATGGTCGCTTGAAGCCACGACAAAAACGGCATTTGGGTTCAAACTTTTGAGTTTGAAAGCCGTGTAAGCCAAGCAAGGAGCCGTGTTGTTGCGGCTCGGTTCTGATAGAATTTGATTGTTGGTAATGTCGGGCAATTGCTCTTTTACCAAATCGGCATACATTTCATTGGTGACAATAAAGATGTTTTCCTTAGGAATTAAAGGCAAA
>JAYUKJ010000565.1:0-12321 GCA_043764555.1 Saprospiraceae bacterium | reverse complement strand
TCCAAATAAGAAACCGCCTGTCCAACAGTCGTGATTTTCTCAGCTTGTTCATCAGGGATAGAGAGATTGAATTCTTTTTCGAATTCCATAATCAACTCTACCGTGTCGAGTGAGTCGGCGCCTAAGTCTTGCGTGAATGACGCGTTTGGCGTTACTTCTGACTCATCTACACCCAATTTGTCAACGATAATTTTCGTGACTTTTTCTGCAATAGTTGCCATGATTCCTGTAAAATTTTTAAATAAAAACGTGATTTTTCAATTAAAAAATGTGTGAAAACCTCATTTCTGATGATTTCGGCGGCAAAGGTAACATTCGGCAGCGCTTTTCGTTCATTTCGCAAAATAATTTTCATGAATTATAAATTACGAATCATAGGTAATTACGAATTAGAAGGTAATCCATTCTCAAACAATCATTTACAAATTAAGTGTAATTCATAATTCCTTTATTTTATCATTTTCATAAATGTGCCAACAAACCAGTTAGAATCGGCTTTTACGAGCATTTCGAGCGTGCTATCCGCTTTTGAAGAGAACAATTTGAGGTCTTTCACGGTCTTGACCAAGGCTTCGGAGTCGGGGCAATTCGCTTCGATACCGCCAATTTCGTCCAATACTTTCAGCATCGGGTCGAGTTCTTTTTTCTTCCGATTGATAATAATTTGACGCACGACCCGCCAAATATCTTTTTCGGCAACGAAATATTCTTTGCGGTCGCCCGCGCGCAACTCTTTATAAACCAAACCCCAATCCATGAGCGCACGGAGGTTCATATTGGCGTTGCCGCGTGAAATTTTTAGTTCTTCCATCACCGAATCAGCACTAAGCGACATCGGTGCAATCAGCAAAAGCGCGTGAATTTGCGCCATTGTGCGGTTGATACCCCACGAAGTGCCGAGCGCGCCCCATGCTTGGAGAAATTTTTCTTTCCCTTCCTGCCAGCCCATTGTCTGATTCATTGTTCCAATTTTGTTTGCGAGCCTTCTATTTTCAGAAATTTGTTAATGCGTCTATTTTAAACTCAAAAGTAGCCGTTTTGTTGAGAAAACAATCAAAATACTGAGGGGTCGTGGGAATTAAAAATTAAAAATTAAAAATTAGAAACTAAGAGGTGTGGCAAAAGGAAAGCCGATTAAAACAAGACGTTTTAATCGGCTTTAATTTTCAATTTTTAATTCTCAACTTAAAAATCCCCTAAAGTTTCAGGCAATTGTCCCAAAGCATCGGCTAATTGCGCGTCATTTGGCGGAATTCCGTGCCATTTGTGGCTACCAACCATAAAATCGACACCGAATCCCATTTCAGTTTTCATCAAAATCGCAATCGGTTTGCCCTTGCCCGTGCGGCGTTTCGCTTTACGTAACATCGTGACGACGGCTTCTACGTCGTTGCCTTTTTCAAGAATCAAAACGTCCCAACCGAAGGCTTTTAATTTTGCGGGTAAATCGCCAAGTGACATAACGTTTGCCGTCGAACCATCAATTTGTTGACCGTTCCAATCCACGGTCAAAATCAAATTGTCCAATTTTTTATGCGGCGCAAACATCAAGGCTTCCCAATTTTGACCTTCTTGAAGCTCGCCGTCGCCCGTCAAAACCCAAACGATATTCGGGTCTGCGTTCATTTTTTTAGCCGTAGCCACACCGCAAGCCACCGAAATGCCTTGTCCGAGTGAACCCGACGCGATGCGAATGCCAGGCAGACCTTCGTGCGTTGCGGGATGCCCTTGCAAGCGGCTGTTGAGCTTGCGGAAAGTTGCCAATTCGGAAACGGGAAAATAGCCTGAACGCGCCAAAGTGCTGTAAAAAACGGGTGAAATATGCCCATTTGATAAGAAGAACGCGTCTTCATTCGTGGCAGTCATGTCGAAACGCTTTTTACGTTTCATCACCGCGAAATATAAAGCCGTGAAATAATCCGTGCAACCGAGTGAGCCGCCCGGGTGTCCCGATTGACAATTATAGACCATGCGAACGATGTCGCGGCGGATTTGCGTAGCGGTGTTTTGTAATTCTTGACCTGTCATTATTTTTATTTAACGTTTGATATTGAAATTAATTGACGATTTGTTGCGCAAAGTAAAGCCGACAATCCTTATTTTCCACCAAAATAACGGAATTAATTACGTTTTGGAAAAATAAGGACCCCTCAGTATAAAAGCGTTTTAAGGCTATTTTTTACTCATTTTTGCGCATAACTTACGCAATCATTTTTTCGAGCGTATTGATATTCCGCACCGTCGTGCTGCTTTTGTACTTCGCTTTCGCAATTATTTTCGCAAAAGGCGTATGCAACGTTTCTCCGATGACGACTTTCCAATAAATAACTTGCTGCCCAAAAGCAATGACTTTTGACTCTTCCTCTAAGCCTTCCGCAAGCGTTTTCAATTCGTCAAAAGCGGGTTTATTGCCCACAAAAACGACGTAAGCGTGGTGTGTTTCGACCGTTTCAAACGGATATTTGGCAATGATTTCGCTCAGAGAATCAAAAGCGTACAACAAGACATAAGCCTTATAATTGAACGTATCGGTCAAGCCTTTTTCAAGCAAGGGTTTCAGTTCTGCCAACGTTTTTTCTGAATTAAAAACGACGTTGCCCGTTTGCAAAAACGTCTTGACTTCATGGCATGGCATCTGCTCGAAAGCCGCTTTCAAATCGGTCATTTTGATACGAATATTCCCGACATTTATGCCACGCAAAAAGGCGATATATTTTGTCATAATTAATTGATTTTTAGCAATTTAGAGCAATTTTAGGCTTTTATACTGAGGGGTCCCTCTCAAGATATTTTTCAATAATTTTCCTCAAATTAATACGCCGTTTTATCTAATTTTTTCTTCCATTCTTGAAAAGCGACTAAGCCTTCTTCGCGCAGCAAAGGCAAAATCGGAATCCGTCTTTGAGCCATCGGTGCAACCAATTCTTTGTATAGAAAATCGTCGTCAAAATCAATCGCCGCCGCGTCTTCTCGCGTGCAAGCGTAAACAATACGGTCGGGACGCGCCCAATAAATCGCACCGAGACACATCGGGCAAGGCTCGCAACTCGTATATACAATGCAGCCGTCGAGCTGAAAACTGCTCAAATTTTTGCACGCATCGCGAATTGCTACGACTTCCGCATGAGCCGTCGGGTCGTTCGTCGAAGTCACGCGGTTGTTGCCACGACCAACGACAATCCCGTCTTTCACAATCACGCAACCGAAAGGTCCACCTTCGCCGTTTGTCATGCCTTTGAGCGACAACGCGATGGCTTCCCGCATGAAATTTCTGTCTTTTTCTGTCATTTTTTACGTGGTTTTATTGATTATAAAATTTGGCACCTTCCCCAAAGCATCAAATGAGGGTTAAAAAAGGCAAAAATACTGAGGGGTCTCTAATTTCAAAGAAATCTAAATAAAAGGTTTGAAAATCAATTTTTCGGTGGAACTTTGCGCGACGAACTTTCACACGTAGTTTTGTGTCATAAATTCGCAAAATGCGCGAAAAACATCCTTTTTGATGAAAAATCTTTTCTGATTAACAAATTTTTACGAGATACAAATATGAATTGGTTAACGACATACCTCACATCTTCGATTGGTCGCAAACTCACGATGAGTTTGACTGGACTTTTTTTGATTTCATTCCTCATCGTTCACCTTATCGGCAACTTGCAGTTGTTGAAAGACGACGGCGGCGAAGCGTTCAACAAATATGCGTATTTTATGACGCATTTCCCCCTAATAAAAGTCATTTCTTACGGTTTGTACTTCTTTATCGTCGTGCATACGGTTCAAGGTTTGTTGCTTTGGAAAGCCAATAAAGCGGCGAAAGGGACGCAATATGCCGTGTCTTCGGCTGCGCCGTCTGTCACTTGGGCATCCATGAATATGGCGTTATTGGGTACAATGATACTCGCTTTTTTGTTTATTCACATGGGTGATTTTTGGGCAAAAATGCACTTAGACCAATTGTCGATGCGTGCTTACGACAATTTCAACGACGGGCAACCGATTGCTGATTTGTACGAACGTTGTGCGGCGGCTTTTAGCGTTTGGTACGTTGTGGCGTTTTATATTCTTGGACAAGTTGTTTTGTCGTTCCACTTGTGGCACGGTTTCCAATCTGCTTTTCAAACATTGGGCGTGAACCATCCTAAATATTCACCGTTTATAAAGGCGGTTGGCAGAGGTTTTTCAATTATTGTCCCTATTTTATTCGCGATTATTCCGATTGGGATGTATTTGATGAAATAAAAAACTTTTCCACGGATTTCACGAATTTTCACGAATTAAATCCGCGATAATCTGTGTAATCTGTGAATAAATAAGACCCCCAGTATAACGCTTGTTTTTAGTCATAAAACCGCTATTTATTGAAAAATAATTGAATGATGTTTGAAAATTCAATTGAATTATCTTTTGTGGCAGAAAAGCCGATGTCAATTTATGGCAATGTACATCATGTGCGAAAGGCTTTCAATTTGACTTATAAAAACCTTGAAATTGGTGTTTTATCTTACAGTAATAATTGGGTATTTCAATATTCTAATGATTTTATTAATCAAAATAAGATTAAACCAATTACCGGTTTTCCAAACATTCATAAAATCTATCAATCGCCTAATTTGTTCCCGTTTTTTGATTTTCGGATACCGAGTTTGAAGCGTCCCGAAATCCAAGACATCATTAAAAAAGAACACATTGATGCGACAAATAAAGCAGAATTATTGGCTTTTTTTGGTAAAAAAACAATTACAAACCCGTATGTTTTAACAGTTATTGAGCAATAAAAACGATTTAAAATGGCTCTCATATTAAGCATCATTAATGCCTTGATTTTCACTGTAATTAGTGGTTTTCATTTTTATTGGGCGATGGGCGGAAAAGTAGGTTTCGATGTCGTTTTGCCGTCAAATACTGGGGGGCTAAAGCGTTAAATCCTTCAAAATCAATAACTTGCATTGCCGCTTTGGTGTTTTTGATCATTGCTATTTTTTATTTGATTAGAGCTAATTTAATTCATTTGCAATTACCTGATTTAATAGCTAATTATGGTTTATATGCGCTTGCAATTGTTTTAATTATTCGGGCAATTGGCGATTTTAAGTACGTAGGGTTTTTTAAAACAGTTAAAGACACGCCATTTGCAGATTATGATACGAAGTATTATTCGCCTTTGTGTTTGTTTTTAGGACTAAGTACGCTTGGTATTCAATTTTTAATTGGGAAATAGCCCCCCTCAGTATTTTGCACGTATTTAACTAAAATTGATGAAAATGAACTACCTAAGAAATGCTTTTACGTTATTTATAACCATCTTTTTCTTTTCAACTATTGATGCAAAACCATCATCAACAGTTAAAAAAGATAGTGTTTCAAAGGATACATTAAAAGACTTCACGGGTATTTGGCTTAGGTCTGATTTTACAGAGCGATTAATTAAATATGGGTCTCCAAGATTAGCAAATGATTATATCCCGAATGTTATGTCATTTAATCCGTGCGATAAACTCATTGATTCGTGCGTTGAGATTTTCACTAAGACTGAAGGTGAAAATATAATGGGAAGTGAAATATTCCATAGAACTAATGATTCAATTATTTTTAGTCACGGAGTTGGTTCTTGTTACAAAATGTATTTTGGGGCTAATAGTAAAGAATTGAATTGCGTTTTTAAATCAACACTTATTGGGTTTGAAACTAAAGATACAATTATTAAATACGTAAAAATAGGCAAGCATTCTTGCGAAACTCAATCATCAGCGTATAAAAAATTAGATAGAGTTGTAAATAAAACATTGTTTACAGGTAGTTGGGAATTGTTAAATTTGAAGACCTTAGAGAAGCAAATTTTAATACTTGATGAAGAAGGGAAAATTCAAAGTTGGGACAGATTTGACACCTACTATTATTTCACGGATTATGATAATGATAAGCAAAGTGAACCCAATAAAGCAATTGATTTACTTAGTTTCAGGAAGAATGGTGTACATAAAGAAGAGTGGTTCGGATATAAACATAATGGAACAACCATAAATCTTTGGAACGCAGTTGATAATACGCAAACTGTTGTTTATCAATTGAAAAGACAATAGTTTTTAGTTCAAAAATAGGACCCCTCAGTATAAACGACTTTTTTAATCCTTCATTTTTAATTTTTAATTAAAAAAATATCGCACGGCATGGCATTTCAAGAAACAGATGTACATGGTCTTAAAATAAAACTCGGCGACCGCAAATTAGAAGCAAAAGCACCCGAAGGACCACTCGCCGACAAATGGCGCAAGTATAAAGACAGCGTTCCATTGGTCTCACCCGCCAACAAAATGCGGATTGACGTGATTGTCGTCGGCACGGGTTTGGCAGGCGCTGCTGCTGCCGCTTCATTGGGCGAATTGGGCTACAATGTGAAGGTTTTTACTTTCCATGATTCGCCCCGTCGCGCCCATTCGATTGCTGCACAAGGCGGTATCAACGCAGCAAAAAATTATAGAAACGACGGCGACTCGGTTCACCGTTTATTTTATGACACCATCAAAGGTGGCGATTACCGCGCTCGTGAAACCAACGTTCACCGTTTGGCAGAAGTGTCGGTTGATATTATTGATCAATGCGTCGCGCAAGGTGTGCCTTTTGCGCGTGAATACGGCGGCTTGCTCGACAACCGTTCATTCGGTGGTACGCAAGTGCAACGCACATTTTACGCACGTGGACAAACGGGACAGCAATTGTTGATTGGCGCATACTCGTCATTGAGCCGCCAAGTGAAATTGGGTTCGGTGAAATTGTACAACCGCCACGAAATGCTCGACCTCGTAAAAGTGGACGGCAAAGCGCGTGGCATCATCGCGCGTAATTTGTTGACGGGCGAATTGGAGCGTTTTTCTGCCCACGCCGTTGTTTTGGCAACGGGTGGCTACGGCAACGTTTTCTATTTGTCAACAAACGCCATGAAGTGCAACGTCACGGCAGCGTGGCGCGCTCACCGTCGTGGTGCATTTTTCGGCAATCCATGTTTTACGCAGATTCACCCGACGTGTATTCCCGTTTCAGGCGATTATCAGTCAAAATTGACGTTAATGTCTGAATCTTTACGCAACGACGGACGAATTTGGGTACCAAAACGCGCTGAAGATGCCCAAAAGCACCCGAACGACATCAAAGAAGAAGACCGCGATTACTATCTCGAGCGTGTTTATCCCGCTTACGGCAACCTCGTTCCACGTGACGTGGCTTCACGCGCTGCGAAAGATGTTTGCGACGACGGACGTGGTGTGGGCAAATCTGGTTTAGCCGTTTATTTGGATTTCGCCGATTCTATCAAGCGCCTCGGCGAAGATACAGTGCGCGAACGCTACGGCAATTTGTTTGATATGTACGCCAAAATCACGGATGAAAATCCGTACAAACAACCGATGCGGATTTACCCTGCTGTCCATTACACGATGGGTGGTTTGTGGGTGGATTACAATTTGGAGACAACGATTCCGAATCTTTTTGCCGCAGGCGAAGCGAATTTCTCCGACCACGGAGCGAATCGTTTGGGCGCATCGGCTTTGATGCAAGGTTTGGCGGATGGTTATTTCGTCTTGCCTTACACCATCGGTTCTGCCTTGTCGAAAGACATCAGAACGCCGCATATTTCGACCGAAACGCCTGAATTTGCGGAAGCAGAAGCAGCGTCAAAAGGTCGGATTGACCAAGTTTTGAACGTCAAAGGCAACCAATCAGTGGAAAGTTTCCACCGTCGTTTGGGCAAAATTATGTGGGATTATTGCGGTATGGCGCGTAATATCGAAGGTTTGAAAAAAGCAATCGGTATGATTCAAGCCTTGCGTGCAGAATTTTACAGCGATGTTTTTGTTCCCGGAACATCGGACGAATTCAATCCTGAATTGGAAAAAGCTTTGCGCGTAGCGGACTTTATCGAACTCGGCGAATTGATGTGTTTCGACGCTTTGCAACGCGACGAATCTTGCGGCGGTCACTTCCGCGAAGAATCGCAAGAGAACGGCGAAGCATTGCGCGACGACGAAAAATTCGCTTATGTCGCAGCATGGGAATTCACAGGCGACCCGTCTGAACCTGCTTTGAACAAAGAGGAATTGATTTTTGACAATATTAAATTGACAACGCGGAGTTACGCATAAAGGGAATTAAAAATTAAAAATTGAGAATTAAAAATTACGGCGATATTAGCGTCGTGATTTTTAATTCTTGATTTTAAAGTCAAAAATACTGAGGGGTCTTCAAATTTTAAAATTGAATTCAAAATGGCTTTAATTTCTCAATCTAAAATCGAAGAAGCTACGGCTCGATTGGTAAAGGCTTATCAGCCCGAAGCCATTTATTTGTTCGGTTCCTACGCTTGGGGAGAGCCGAATGAGGATAGTGATTTAGATTTTTTTATTGTTTTGAGAGATGATGCAGAAATGGCTTGGGATGCTTTTAGAATTGCTAACTACGCACTGCATGATATTTCGTTCCCATATCCTGTTGATGTTTTGGTGAATAAAAAACATTCATTCGAACAACGCGCAAAACATCCGTCAAGTCTTGAATTTAAAATTAAAAAAGAAGGCATATTAGTACATGACACTTCACGAAGAATGGCTGCTTAAAGCCGAAAGAGACTTAAATGGTTCAAAAGTTTTATTTAGAGATAAACTCTTTGACCTAAGTGCTTATCATACGCAGCAATGTGTTGAAAAAGCACTGAAAGGCTATTTGGTTTGGGAAGGTCATCCAATTTTGAAAACCCATAATCTTGCGGTTTTACTTGGTGAATGTAAGAATTATGCCTCAGATTTTTCAGTTTTAGAAGTGGAAATAGATAATCTTAATGGTTTCGATACTAAATTCAGATACCCTGATACGGTTTTTGAACCACCCGAAGCAGCAACCTTAGAGGCTATTGAAAATGCCGAAACAGTTTTAGATTTTGTTAAAAATAAAATAATTTGAGGGACCCCTCAGTATAAAAGTGAAAAATTGGTTGTAAACCACTTTAATTCAATTGGTTATGAAATTAAATTTAAAAATATGGCGGCAGAAAAATAGTACCGCCAAAGGCAGTTTCAAAGAATACGCACTTGATGGCGTAAACGAACACATGTCATTCTTGGAAATGCTCGACGTTTTGAACGAAGATTTGGTGCATAAAAAAGAAGAACCCGTCACGTTTGAACACGATTGTCGCGAAGGAATTTGTGGCTCTTGCTCGTTGGTTATCAACGGTCGTCCGCACGGTCCTTGGAAAGGAACGACGGTTTGTCAACTGCACATGAGAGAATACAAAGACGGCGATACGGTGGTGATTGAGCCTTTCCGCGCGCGGGCTTTCCCCGTTTTGAAGGATTTATCCGTTGACCGTTCGGCTTTTGACCGCATTATTCAGTCGGGTGGCTACGTGTCGGTGACGACAGGACAGGCGCAAGATGGCAATGCGATTCCTATCGAGCGTGACGTTGCCGCAAAAGCATTTGAGGCGGCGGCTTGCATCGGCTGCGGTGCGTGCGTGGCAGCTTGCCCGAACGGTTCGGCAATGTTGTTTACATCGGCTAAGGTGTCGCATTTGGGGCTTTTACCGCAAGGCAAACCCGAAGCATCGCGTCGCGTTCAGTCAATGATGAAGCAGCACGACGCCGAAGGTTTTGGTATGTGCAGCAACATCGGCGCTTGCGAGGCAGAATGTCCGAAAGGCATTAGCTTAGAAAATATAGCGCGCATGAATCGGGATTACAATGCGTCGGTTTTTGGTTCAACAACAGCGATGTAAGAAATTTCAGATTCCAAAGGATTCCAAATTCCAGATATTCCAAGAATCGTAATTTGGAATCTTTGAAATCTGAAATCTTTAAAATTTAATATCTCCAGTCATACATAGTTAAGCAGCCCAACCATGGCTACGAAAGGATCGGTCGGATGTCGTTGACATTCGACCGTTTCCTTTGTAAATCGTTCAATATGAGGCTTTTGACTCAAAAAAGAGCTTTTCCCGATGTTCGGGATGCCGTGAAAACGTCATATACTGAGGGGTCCCTATCGAGAAGATTTCAAATTTCAGATGCCAAATTTGAAATCATTGCACCTTGAAATTTGGCATCTGAAATTTCAAATCTGCTTTGGGCAAAGAAAAAGCGGTGAGTCTTTCGACGCACCGCTTTGTTTTTTTAAGTTCTACTGTTCTTTGTTTTGATTCGTTGTTGGTTCTAAGGGCGTTCAGCGAGTCTGAACTCCATTTCTACTAATCTTCCGTTGTCTTGAAATTTACAACGGTCACTCAATTGACGCATTAAAAATACGCCGCGTCCACCACATTCACAGACTCTTTCGGCTGTTGTCGGGTCGGGAACTTTAGTGTAATCGAAGCCTTTGCCTTCGTCTTTTACCGAAATTGCGAGACATCCGTTTCGGGTGCTTGTTTTCACTTCGACTGTTTTTGATTCGTCCTGCTTGTTGCCGTGAATAATGGCGTTGTTGACTGCTTCAGTCAGGCTTATCAAAATGTTGCCGTAAGTGTCAGGGGCAATCCGCAATTTGTTTGCCAACGATTCGATAAATAGGGTAACGCTTTCGACGCTACTTGGGTTTGAACTCAATCGTAACGATGTACTTGCTTCTCTCATGCGCGATGGGGCGTTGCCGCCGCTTAGTTTTTGTTCAACAATCAATTTTTAAAAGTCGTGTGTTGAGAAATACAATGTTCATGATTCTTTTTATTCACAAAAAACGTTCCGACAGTAAGCGTTTATGAGACACTTACTCGTGATACTGTGACATTAAAGACGGATTAAAACGAAAATGTAACCAATTGACAATCATTATTTTGAATAAAATCTTAAAATAATTTTCAGGTTGCGTGTAGTCAATGAGTTGTGTGGAAAGTTCCGATGATGTGATTAATAATTGTTGTTCCTACTGTTTCTGAATATGGGGCAAAGTTAAGGGTTTCTTAATGTGCTTGTCAAGGGGCAAAGTGATATATTTTTAAAATATTTATTTATAATATCTAATTTTCAAACAAAACAGAAAATTTACGTTGTTTTTTGAACGATTTAATGATTAATAACCTTAACTTTTTTTGCCTATTGAGAAATTTATTTTTCGCAACAGGCAGCGTTTATAAATATTCGGTTGCAAAATCCTTCCTTTGCAGATAAAATTCATCACCCAAAGCGGGAAAAAACTTTCCAAACTACATATCAATGGCAACTGAAAAAATAAAAAATACGCCACAAGGCAAGTTATACCTCATTCCAACGCCACTCGTTGAGCCGTTTGAGGACAATCTGCACACTATTCCTGCGTATGTGATAGACATCATTCATGGACTTGACACATTTATTGCGGAACGTGCAAAAACGGCGCGGCATTTTATCAAAGCGACAAAGCAGCCGATTCCTCTGCCCAATTTAACTGTTTTTGAGTTGGATGATAAAGGACAATTCGATGATTATCAAGCACTTAGCGATATTTTGAACGCTGGGAAAAGCGTCGGTGTGCTATCCGAAGCGGGCTGCCCGGGCGTTGCCGACCCCGGGGCAACGGTTGTTGCGTGGGGGCATCGGCAAAATATCGAAGTTGTTCCTTTAGTCGGTCCGAGTTCGATTTTATTGGCACTCATGGCGTCGGGTATGAACGGACAATCGTTCACTTTTCACGGATATGTGTCAGCAAAGCGGGAGGATTTGGGGAAGGATTTGAGGAAATTGGAGGAAACCGCGAAACGCCTTCAACAGACTCAAATTTTCATCGAAACGCCTTATCGAAATGGGCAAATGATTGAAACGGCGTTTAAAGTTTTGCAGCCGAACACCCGTTTTGGCATTGCCGCCGATTTGACGGGGACTCCCGAAGGAAAATCGGGACAAGCTCCTCAGTATATTGCCGTAAAAACGATTGCCGAATGGAAAAAAGCGACGTTACCCGAACTGCATAAGCATCCAGTCGTTTTTTTAATTCTTTGATAATCAACCATTTGTGAATAAATAAGAATCGTGGCACATTGTTTGTCGCTTAAATGAGGCATTTATTTTTCAAATGCTTATCACTTTTACTCGCAAATTAAAAAAAGCGGCTGCCTTAGTTGGTAGCCGCTTTTTGTTTTTTAATGGATAAACGCGATTGCTTAAAATTTTAAGACCCCTCAGTATAAAAGCCGTCCCGTTAACGAACCTGTCGTATCTACACAGATTTTAAAAGGAATAGAGATCCCCGATTTTCATCGAAAAATGCGTATTTTTCATCGAGAATCGAATCTTTCAAATTAAAAAAAACGAGTTATAAAGTTTTTACAACTTTATAACTCGTTGATTGTCAAGCCCTATAAATCTG
>JAYUKJ010000564.1:0-12330 GCA_043764555.1 Saprospiraceae bacterium | reverse complement strand
TGACGCTGCAAGAGATTTTTCAGACCATCAGAAATATCAATGACCAACGTTTGATTTTGATTATTGACGAAGTTGAAGGCATCAATCCCGACTATTTTGGCGATTTTTTGCACACAATTCGCAATGCCTATCATTCACGCGAGTCGCATGGCTTGAAGTCAGTCATTTTTGTCGGCGTGAGCAATATCACGGGCATCGTTCAAGACAATGCAAGTCCGTTCAATATTTCAGATAGTTTGCAAGTGGACTATTTTACGAAAGAAGAAGTTTTTGATTTGTTGGGACAACATGAAACAGAAACGGGTCAATTGTTTTCTAATGATGTTAAAGAAAAAATATATGCAATAACGGCAGGTCAACCAGGGCTTGTCAATGGTTTTGGCGCAAAATTAACGGAGAAATACGCTAATAAAGCAGAAATTGATTACGCTGATTATTTGGTTGTCGAAGATTGGTACTTGTATAAAGCGTTGGATAAAAATGTGTCTAATGTGATTAACAAAGCAAAAAAACATCAAAAATTCTTGGAAGAATTGTTGTTTTTGGAACGAAAAGTCCGTTTTGACATTGATACAGAAGCCATTCGCTTTTTTTATGTCAATGGTCTTATAAGGGATAATTCTGATGGAAATGTTACTTTTTGGGTGCCACTTTATAAAAAACGCTTGCAAAAATTTTTCTACCCCATCATGAATGGAGAAGCGCAGCAAATTCAGGCTAATATCTGGATAGACAATTATATGGACGCCCATAATAACTTGAATATGGACAAAATTATCCGCGAATATCAAGCCTACGCGCAACGGCGAGGATTCCGTTATTTTATTGAAACCGATGAAAATGGGCAGCCAAAAGGTTTGCGCGAAGCCGCTTTGATGTACAGTTTTGAGACATTTATTCAATCGTTTTTGGAAGTTTTTAAAGGCAAAAGTTATTTGGAACCACACGTTGGCTTGGGACGTAGTGACTTGATTATCAATATTTTAAACAACGAATGGGTCATTGAAGCGAAGATTTTTCACAACATTACGCAGTTCGCCGACGGGAAAGTGCAATTGGCTTATTACATCAAAAGCCTCGGATTGACCAAAGGTATTTATTTGATTTTTGTCAATAAAGAAGTGACCAATCCGCACGTTTTTGAAAATGAAGAAGTGATTGACGGCGTGGATATTCTCACTTACATCGTTCGGTATGACTTGGAAGTTGATTTTTCGGAACCACGAAAAAAACGAGCAGCGCGGGTGAAAAAATAAGACCCCTCAGTATAAACGCCCAAAAGCCTTGCAAAACTCGTTTTTGCCAGGCTTTTGGGCGTTTATACTGAGGGGGGGCTAAAATGTAGCGCGACTTTAAAGTCGCGTTACGTTCTTGAGTCTTTACTTTTTTTTAATGAAAAATAAAACAATAAAACGCATTGTGATAAGTCCGTGAAAGTCTATTCACAACTTTGCAACATCAATTATGCGCAAGCAATTTTAGTTATCTGCACACAATGCGTTTAGTTTTAGAAAAAAGTTGAGAAAAGCATTAGAATTCAAGGTTGTTGATAGTAATTTGAGCATTAATTGAACCCATATCAACAACCTTTTTTATAATGCATGCATTCGTCCATCTGAAAAAAACGTCGGTTTCGACCATGAAAAAGATACTTTTTCTACTATTTATCCACTTTTTTTACTTTGGTAAAAGCCAAATGTTGGCACAAAGCGGCTGGACGCGCAACAAAGGCGGCGTCTATACGAAAGTCGGTTTTTACACGCTAAATGGCTCGAATTATTTCAATACTGAGGGGGTTAAAACGCCAAGCGACACGTTTCACCAACAAGCCGTGACGCTTTACGGCGAATATGGTATCACTAAAAATTTGACGGCAATACTCAATTTTCCGACCATTAAACAACAATATTACACCGATTACAGCGCCGCAACGGGCGTGGGCAATCCGCAAATCGAGTTGAAATTTGCGGTTTTTAAGCGGATTCCCATCGTCTCGTTTTCCGTCGGTGCGGAGTTGCCAATTGCGCAGCAAACGAATTTTTCGACGTCAAAAACGGTGAATAATTTAGGCATTTTTGACCAAATAAACCTTCCGACGGGTTATCCCGATTTTAATTTTTGGGGAACTTTGGCGGCTTCGGCGGGATTTTGGCAAGGCATGGGTTGGGGAACGGTTTTCGGACAGTACATTGTACGCGGAACGGACATTGACAACCAAGCGAAGTTGGGCATCGAAATGGGTTACAAATGGACGCCCCGATTTTGGACAAATGCACGCCTCGTCGGTTGGTACAAAGGCTCGTCGAAAACGTCTAATATCAACGGTTCCATCGTAAATGGACAGGGGACGCAATTCACCTCTTTGGGCATTGGTGCGGCGTATGAAGTTGTCAAACATTGGAGCTTAACGTTTGATTATCAAGCAGTTAATAATATTTTGGTCCGTCCGAAAAACACACAAGATGCACCGCTTTTTCAGTTGGGCGTGTCGGCAGAATTTTGATACATATATACGTGTGCGGTGTATTTTTTCAAATTAGATAACTTTGAAAAAAGTTGTCAAATTTTAGGACCCCTCAGTATAAAACCGTTTTTTCGAGTTGAAATTTGAAATCTTTGAAATCCTTGAAATAAAATGAAAGTAGTCCTCATCGGCAACGGCATCGCGGGCATTACCGCCGCCCGTTGGATTCGCAAACTCGACAGCAAAGCAGACATTACGGTTATCTCCGACGAAGGTGATTATTTTTTCAGCCGCACCGCGCTCATGTACATCTACATGGGCCACATGAGGCTGCAAGATACGCAACCTTATGAAAAATGGTTTTGGACGGAGAACCGCATTGATTTATTAAAAGCACGCGTTGAATTTGTTGATTATGTCAATAAATCGTTGGTTTTGAACAATAAAGACGTGATGAATTATGATAAATTGATTATTGCGACGGGTTCAAAATCCAATAAATTTGGCTGGAAAGGGCAAGACTTGGATGGCGTTCACGGGTTATACCACATTCAAGATGTGGAAGCTATGGAGCGACATTCGCCAAATTTGAAACGGGCGGTCATTGTTGGCGGTGGTTTAATCGGCATTGAAATGGCGGAAATGTTTCATTCGAGACACATTCCCGTGACATTTTTGGTGCGTGAAAAAAGTTTTTGGGACTTGGTTTTACCTGCCGAAGAATCACAAATGGTCAATCGCCACATTCGCGAACACGGTTTTGATTTGAGATTAGAAAACGAACTCGACCAAATTTTGGACGACAACAACGACGGAAAAGCGGACGCTATTTTGATGAAAAGTGGCGAACGCATCGCTTGTGGTTTCGTCGGTTTGACGGTTGGCGTGTCGCCAAATATTGATTTTTTGAAAGAAAAAAGGACGCCCGAAGAGGAAAAAGAGACCCCTCAGTATAACGAGCAAAAAACGACTCTAAACATCAATCGCGGCATCGTGGTGAACGATTATTTGCAAACAAATATGCCCGATGTTTACGCAATTGGCGACTGTGCGGAGTTGGAAAAACCCGCCGTCGGACGCCGTGCTTTGGAAGCCGTTTGGTACGTCGGGCGGATGATGGGCGAGACGGCAGCATACAATATCTGCGGAAAACCCGTGAAATACGACGCGGGAATTTGGTTCAATTCGGCAAAATTTCTCGACATCGAATACCAAGTTTACGGCGACATTCGCGCCGCTTTGCCCGCCGAACACGAGACGATTTATTGGGAACACACCGACGGAAAACACGCGATTCGCATCAATTTTGACCGAAATACTGAGGGGGTCGTTGGCTTCAACTTAATGGGTGTTCGGTATCGACATGAAGTTTGTGAGCGTTGGATTCGGGACAAAACGAACGTAAAAGACGTGTTACAACACTTAGGTTTGGCGAATTTTGATCCTGAATTTTTTAAGCAATACGAAGCGGAAATCGTCGAAATTTACAATAAAAAAACGGGGAACAACCTCCAACTAAGAACCAAACGCGGACTGAATGCGGTCCTAAAATTTTTTAAAAACGCCGTTTAAAATCATCAAACACATTTTTGTTTTTAACACATAGGCACATAGGACACATAGCTTTTTCTTTTTCTTCTTTTTCTTTTTCTATAAAAAACTATGTGCCCTATGTGCCTATGTGTTAAAAAACAAAAAGCGTATTAAAACTATAACACCATGCAAGCTGAAAACAGTCTCTCGCTCGCTAATCCTTCGCCGATTCACACGACAACGTGGCAAAAAATCGGATTGTCTGCCGTCACTATCGGCTTTTTGATGCTTTTTGTCGCTTTTTTTAGCGAACAATCGGCAACAGTTTTATCGCCCGTTTTATTTTTTGCGGTCGCTGCTACTTTAATTATAGGCGGTGCAGTCGCATACATTCGGGAAGAATACATCGGCAAACCCGAAGGTATCAAAAATAATAACCTTCTGTTTCACAGTCTTTCGGCGCGTGAATCACTTGTTGGATTGGTCATTTCGCTTGCGGCATGGCTTATTTTTACGCATTTGCCTGACTTTGGCATCAGCAATTTTAGGAGTTGGGAGACGTATTATGTCGTGCAAACGGCGGTCGCTTTGTACATGGCGAACAAAATGATGCGTAAAGAACACCTCAGCGTAATGACTTTGCGCGGCTTGGTCGGTTGGATGTTGGGCGTTTTTTTGACGGGTTTTTACGTGGTTTTGTATTGGTATGGCGAACAAATGACGGGATTGGCGAAAATTTTTGACCCCCTCAGTATGTTGGTCCGAAACAGTCCCGCCGATCAATGGTTTGTTTACGGCACGCTTTACACGGCGGGCGTTTTGGTGATGGGCTATAAATTTGCTTTGAAATACAAACACAACCGCTATCAATTGATTCGCACGGCGTCGGTTTGCTTTTTTCAATTGGGTTTTTCGTTTTTGATTCCTTCTTTTTTGAAAATGATGAACGAGCCTGAATACTATTTCACGTATTTCTGGCCCTTGAAAACTGACCCTTTGAAACCCGACGGCATTAACTATATCGTGCAAGCGTCGAGTCACGGGATTGGTTGGTATTTTATCGCGTTTTCAGCACTCATGACGGTCGTTGGCACGCCGATTTTGACTTATTTCTACGGAAAACGGTGGTATTGTTCGTGGGTTTGCGGTTGCGGCGGCTTGGCTGAAACGGTCGGCGACCCGTTCCGTCATTTGTCGGACAAAAGTCGAACGGCGTGGCAAGTTGAGCGGTGGATGATTCATTCGGTTTTAGTAGCAGTTACCGTAATGACGGGTTTGTTGTGGCTCAATTCAGCGTATCAAGGCGCGGTTCTCGGCAGTTTTTCGCAGGGGTTCTCTAAAACTTACGGCTTTTTGATTGGTTCCATGTTTTCGGGCGTCGTTGGCACTGGCTTTTATCCAATATTGGGCAACCGTTCTTGGTGCCGATTTGGTTGCCCGCAGGCGGCGATTTTGGGTTTGTTCCAACGTAAAAAATCGAAATTTCGGATTACCACAAACGGTGGTCAATGCATCAGTTGCGGCAATTGCTCAACGCAATGCGAAATGGGGATTGACGTCCGCAGCTACGCTCAAAAAGGGCAGGATATTGTTCGGGCGTCGTGCGTCGGTTGCGGCATTTGTTCGGCAGTTTGCCCACGTGGTGTGTTGAAATTGGAAAATGCGGATTTGGATATTCCCGAACGCGCAGAAGCAAAACGCGCTATTCACGTGAAAAACGGGATGATGACGGTAGATAATTTTTAATTTATCAAAAAATAAGACCCCTCAGTATAAACGCCAAAAAGCCGCGAAAACAATGTGTTTTCGCGGCTTTTGTCAAAACACGAAGTTAACCCTACAATTTTTTCGCAGAATCCTTCGCCAAATCGCTTTTCCAAACCGTTCGACAAACGCCGTTTTCGCATTGTTTTTGCGTAGTTAAATTGCCTTTGTCGTCGTAAATTTTGAGTAAACCATGCTCTAATTCGTTAGAATAGGTGCCTTCGGCCGAAATTTTACCGTTGTCGTGGTACTCGATAAAAGGTCCGTTTTCCACATTATCGCGGTAAAAAATAATCTCCTTGATGTTGCCCGATTTGTAGAAAAACTTCCATTTGCCCGTCATTGCCCCGTTTTCGTATTGCCCTTCCGAACGCATCGCGCCGTTTTCGTGGTACGACTTAAACGCGCCCGTGAAACTGCCCGTTTTATCGTAGTTGCGGCGCTCCATGATTTGCCCATTTTCGTAATAAAAAATCTGTTCGCCGCGCAAGAGTCCCGCTTTGTAGTTCGATTCCTCCGATTTTCCGCCGTTTGACGTGAAAAAATTCTCGTGCAATCCTTCTTTAAGTTTCGTTTTAGGGTCGCGCGTGAAGCGTTCGACGAGTTGCCCCGCTTCGTTGTGGTTTTCAGCAACCTCCAAATTGGTGCAACTGCTCAAAAAAAGGAGGCTGAGTAACAGCATACCAGTCAAAATTTTATTTATCATAGTTTAAATAAATGATTATCAATGGATTATGTAATGTCTTGCGATTTCTTTTACGAAAATGTATAAACGATGTTTCTGCCTAAAATAGTGTTAGTCCTAAAAAATTTGAGCAAGGCGTTTTTGAACGAGACTGTTTTGACGATGGTTTAGCTGCCCTATCGATTTAAGGTGTGTGGGGCTTATTTAACCTCCAACAGATTGTAATTTCTGACATTAATTTCAAAAAAGGACCCCTCAGTATAAACGGGATTTTACGCTGTTGTATGTATATTTTAGAGCAATTAAGCGCTTTAATTCTCTTAAAACGAATTCTTTTTAATCACCGAAAAATAAACATTGTTTAATTAAAATTAAATAATTAACGCCAATTAGAATTGTTTTAACTCATTGATAATCATTTAGTTATAGCTGATTTTAATTTATTTTTGTCATTAATTAAAATTGCGTAAAGCGTCACATAAATAAATAAATAAGCGCTGAAAAGCCCATTAGAATAACCCTTTTTTGAACAACGAAAATTGAAAATTAATTGAATCATTAATTAATTAAAACGATTTAATTAAGCATTTGACGGCTCGTTAAAAACCGCATCTTATAGAATACATTTAGCACAAAAATTTCATTCAATCCAAAACTTACGACTCAACTCAAAATGAGAAATCTTTCAAAGCCAGTCCTTTGGGCTGTCGCTATTGCGCTAAATTTTGGCGCCATAGCACCTAATTTATCACCAAATCCACCAAATACGCCGACTAAAACTGAAGAATACATTGCCCGTTTTAAGGATTTAGCGATGTTTGAACAATTGACAACGAACATTCCTGCGAGCATCAAACTCGGACAAGCCTTGTTAGAAAGTGAAGCGGGCGCTTCCGAATTGGCAACAAATGCCAACAACCATTTTGGTTTGAAATGCCGAACCTGTTCTGAAAGCGAGGCATATTTGAAATTAGACGACGAACGAAACAAAAAAGGCGAGCTGATTTTGTCTAAGTTTCACCGTTTTGAGACTGCCGAAGCATCTTTTGCCGCCCACAGCCATCGTCTAACAACCGAACCCCGTTATTGGTCGCTTTTCAACTACGACCGCATGAATTATCAAGCGTGGGCGTACGGTTTGAAGGCGTGCGGCTACGCAACCGACCGTTATTACGCGGAAAAATTGATTACGATTATCGAAAAATACGATTTGCATCGTTTTGATAAGCCGTCGGAATTGATACCGTCCGAGTTTTCGGAACAAGATAGGACCCCTCAGTATGCAGCCGATTTGACGTCCGTAAACGTGCTTTATGACCCAAATCCAAACGTTGGAAGACCCGATTATCAACTCGAAAATGCGCGTAGAGAAGCGCGAAGAGCGGCCGAAGAGCGCCAAAATGGTGCCGAAAAACGCCAAAGAGACATCGAAAAACGTGAAAAACGCAGCAAAGTGAAAGCGGCTTCGGAGGATAAAAAAGTCATTCATAATTACCGAACCGACAGCGAATTTATTTCCCCTGAAGGTGAGCAAATGCATTACACGCTCTACGAAGTGACGCTTGAAGGCGATACCGAAAACGTGTTGTCTAAAAGCGCCCCGAAAAAAAAGACGACAACAATATCGAAGCCTGTGCAACGTAAAAAAAATGTACGCGCTCCAAAATAAGCGCGTTTCTACTCTGATAGTATTTCCAGCTCTACAAACAAAACCCGAGGTTGCCTTTTCAAGGTAGCCTCTTTTTTATGCTCAAAAAATGATAAGTTAAACCAATCTATTTTAGATTTGCATCAGTATAATTGATAATTTTCCGTATAGGTGCGGTGCATCGCGCCTATACGTGACAAATAAAATTTAGACAATGACCTTGCAACAATTTGAATACATTATCGCGGTGGACAATCACCGTCATTTTGCGAAAGCGGCGCAAGCCTGTTTCGTGACGCAACCGACTTTAAGCATGATGCTTCAAAAATTGGAAGATGAATTGGGCGTCTTGATTTTTGACCGTTCCAAACAACCCGTTGTGCCAACCGAAACGGGGCGCGCGATTATTGAGCAAGCGCGCAAAGTGTTGCGAGAAGCGGCAGAATTGCGTGAAATTGTCGAAAATCAGCGTCAAATATTAAGCGGAGAGTTGCGACTCGGCATTATTCCGACGTTGGCACCGTACCTGTTGCCTTTGTTTTTGAAACGTTTTTCGGAGAAATATCCCGATATTAAATTGATTATTTCGGAGTTGACGACGGACAATATTATCCAAAAACTCAAAAAAGACACGCTCGACATGGGTATCATGGCAACGCCGACGAGTGACGGTGACTTGTTTGAAACGCCGCTTTTTCAAGAGCAGTTCGTGGTGTATGCCGCAAAAAATGAGAAAATTTTGAACAAACGCTATCTGTTGGCCAACGATATTGACGTGAATCGGCTTGTGCTGTTGGAAGAAGGGCATTGTATGCGGGCGCAAGTGGTGAACCTTTGTGAATTGCGGCAAACGAAAAATCGAATGTCGAATATTTTTTATGAATCGGGCAGCATTGAGACACTCAAAAACCTGATTGACACGCACGCGGGCGTAACGATTTTGCCTGAACTCGCCTTGCGCAACTTGACCAAAAGTCAATTTAAAAACATTCGCTTTTTCCAAGACCCCGCGCCCGTTCGAGAGATTAGCCTCGTAACGTACCGCGCTTTTGTCAAAAAACGGTTGGCGGAAGCGTTGAAAAGTGAAATTTTGGCGGGTTTACCTTCGGAATTGGTACAAACCAAAGCGCGTCAAATATTGAGTATAGCCTAATCTAAAAAATAGGACCCCTCAGTATTTTGACTAAAAAAGCCGCTTCAACGAACGTTGAAACGGCTTTTTTAGTCGAAATACTGAGGGGTCCTATTTTTTAAAAATCTTATCGTTTGACGACTTTTTCGACCAGTGTTTTTTCATCCGTTCGGACTTTTACGAAATAGATGCCAGAAGGGAAAGCCGCCATATTAACGGGGAATAACAATTCTTTTGCGCCGCTAAATGTCTCTTTTTTCTGCCACATCACGCGTCCATCCACCGAAACGATGCTGACATCGGCGTCTTTTGTTGGTGCATTCACCAAGACATTGATGTTCAAAAAGTCGCTTGCGGGATTCGGGAAAACGCGGAGACGAGACCCCTCAGTAATTTCGGTCGTTGGCGTCGAAAGGACGGGTTCCACGATGGTTCCACGACCAATAACACCCGCCGAAGCCGTATCGCCTTGCGTTGAAGTTAAACGAACGCGCGTGTCATAATTAACCATATCCATAACCGCTACGTCGTCGATGAACCAACCTACGCGCGTGTCCGTCGTATCGGTGCCAAAACGGTAGCGGAAATTGACCGATTGACCGATATAACTGCTTAAATCGATGGCAACGGGCGTGAATTTGTCCGTCTTTCCCGACCAAGCGCGTTGGTTTGGAATCGCAAAAACCGTGTAATAGAACCTGCCCGAATACGGATTTTTGAAGGCTTTCTCGCCTAAATCGTTCCAAGAAGTGCCATTGGTTGAGATTTGAATAATGCCGCCGTCGTAGCCTGTCTCTGTATCGTAGCGTTGATAGAAACTCAAAATCGGCTTGCTGCCGCGAACCGTCAATGGTGCCAACATTTTAACCGTTTGGTCGGTGAATATTTTTTCCGAAGCGTAGCCGACACCAAAGGCTTTGGTACCACTGCGCGCGAATGTGTTATCGACTTCCCAATAGTTAGAAGCAGCCGTCGTGATTGGCTCGATGTCCCAACGACCGTCGCCGCGCTCAAAATCGTCCATAAATTGCGCAATGGATTTTTTACTGGCGTCGGTTGCGACTTTGTACGTGATTGTCACGGTGTCGTTGTTGTTCATTGTGCCAACGGCGAAGGTCAAATTTTGACCCGATTGCGTCACGGGTTTGTTTGCCGAACCCGCCACGAAGGTCGTGAATTGCGGCAAAGCATCCGTCACCACGACGCCCGTTGCCGCAGCGCCTTTGTGGTTAATCACTTGAATGGTGTAGGTGATTTGGTCGCCCGCTTTGACAAAATCAGCCGCTAATTTGTTGATTTTCAACGTCTTAGTGCAAAAAGGATTTTTGTCAAATGATTCGATATTATCGGCCGTTGAGTTATTGGAGCCTTGCTTTGCGCCGTAACCCATGCCGCGTTTTGCAAATGCTTCCCAAATCATACACTGGTTGTCACCGTTGAAATCGGCTAAATCGGCCGCAAGAATCGCGTCGCGTGCGTCCAAAAATCCTGGTTCGCACGGCTGCATTTTCATACCGTCCATGACGAGGCGAATTGTTTTGCCGTTGCCGCTGTTAACGTTTTTCAAATCGGCACTCCAACCGTATTTATCGCTCATTGCCCAATAGAGTTCCCACAAAGCTGCCGTCCACACTTCACCGATGCTGTGAACTTCTCCTTTCGTTTTGGTGCTTGCGGACGTGTTGAGGAACCGTAAATCGCCATAATTCTGCGAACTTATCGCAAGGTCTGTGCTGTAAGGTTGCGTGCGAATGCCTTCCGCCGTTATCGGTTGGCGCACGGCAAATGTGCCGATGCCACGCGTTGTGTTGCCGCGGTCGCTTGGGCGCGTCGTTAGTGCCAATCCTAAGAAATCGCTCCAACCTTCACCGGCTTGCTCGGCGTTTATCAAGCAAGCGCTGTTAAGACGTCCGCCCGTCAAACGGGTTGAAATACCGTGCATATATTCGTGAATAATAATGCCGTTGTCAAAATCACCATCCACTTCTTTTGGCACGGGCGCACTGGCTTCGTACAAAGAGATTTTCAAAGTCCCTGCGGCAGCGGCGGCGCGCAAACGGTCGGCGTCAGTTTTTTTAATCGCCACGACGGGAATCGTTACATCCGCGCCGTTTGTACCCGAGGCCATGCCCGCGAGATTGTCGTCAAAAAAGCAAATAATCACGCCAATGGCGCCTTTTTGTTGCGCTTTGTAGGCTTTCAAGCTAAAATTGCACGTGCCTCTATCAATCAAAGCGATTTTTCCAGTCAAGTCGTTTTGGATGGTTTCGCAACCAAGTGTTGGCGAACTTGAGCCGTCGTTAACGAATACGGCACTGCCCGTTACGGGTGTTGCGGTCAATTTGGCACCGAAATTCGGCGCTGCGGCGAAGGTTACGAGGTCGCTTACGAGCGCAGCGGGTGCGGTCACGTGCGCTAATTTTGTTTCGCCAGACGTCCAAATGTACATTTGCATTCTGCCGGAAGTGCCGTCGGGTGGTGTCGAGAAATTGGCGTTGTCGCGGTTCGTTGAGGTTGCCGTGAGTCCGTAAGAATCAAGCGCTTGTGCCGAAACTGCGTCGCCTTCGCCCGCTTGTCCCGTGTAGTTTTTAGCTTGAAAATTACCCGATGTTTCGTCAAAACCGTAGCGGTACATGATGTCGTGTATCGTGTTGTTGACGTAAAACAAGTTGACGGTTGCCGATTGTTTGTTGTCCGTAGGCTCGACAGTCGGTAAATAGGGAATGTCAAACAGCAAGGGTATGCCGCCGTTTGGTTCGTCGCCGCTTGTCGCGTTGGTGTTTGCCAAATCTAAAAAAGCGTGGACGTTATTGCCGCGCGTAATCGTGTAATCCGCGCCAACTGTGCCGTTTGTGTCGTGCCAACCGTAAGGCGAAGCAACCGCATCGGCGGGGTCAACGACTAAGGTTTGAGCGCCGTGCGATGGGCTTTCTGTTGGTAAAGCAAAAACGCGGTAGCTGCCGCCACCGATTGCTGGTGCGGCAACTTCAAACTTTGAAGTTTGAAGTTTGAAGTTTGAAAGAGACCCCTCAGTATTTTGAGCATTTTCAGCAGCGCAATCGGTTTGATGGTGCTTGAAATGGTCGTGACTGATGCTACAATGC
>JAYUKJ010000563.1:0-1033 GCA_043764555.1 Saprospiraceae bacterium | reverse complement strand
TGCTTCACGCGCCGCACATCCATGGTAAAATTAAATCAATTGACGACGCCGCAGCCTTGAAAATCGCGGGTGTTCGGAAGGTCGTGCGCGCCGAACGGGCAATGCCGCACAAAGTCGTCGAATGCGTTGCCGTGATTGCCGACAACACGTGGGCGGCGATTGAAGGACGTAAGGTTTTGAACGTGGAATGGGCAGCAACGGAGGCGACTAAAATGTCAACGACCGACTATTACGCCGACCTTCAAAAGCTCAAAACGCAGGATGGCTTCACGATGGACGACAAAAAAGGGTCGATTACTGAGGGGTCCAAAAATGCTGCACAAAACATTGAGGCTGAATACATTACGCCATTTACGGCCCACGCGCCGCTCGAAACGGTGAACGCAACCGCGTGGGTTCAAGGCGATAAAGTTGAGATTTGGGCGCCGATTCAAGGACCTGATAATTTGATAAAAGAAATCGTTCGGGTCTTCAAATTTAAGCCTGAAAACATTAAAGTTAATGTACAATTGATGGGCGGTGCGTTTGGTCGAAAAGCGTATTTGGATTACGTCAACGAAGCCGTTTTTCTGTCAAAAGAACTCAATCAACCCGTCAAATTGACGTGGACCCGCGAAGACGATTTGACGCAAGGACCCGTTCGACCGGGTATGTTGAACGTCTTGAAAGGCGCGCTCGACGCTGAGGGAAAATTGACGACTTTGCACCATAAAATTGTCGGTGCTTGGTTGGCTTGGCAGTTGTGGAAATCGCCGCCCGAAAAAGGGACATGGTGGTCGGAAGGCGTAAATCAAGAAGACAGTCCTTATGCGGTTCCGAATCGAGCGCACAGTTTTGTATTAGCGGAAACTGATATTCCAGTTCTCTGGTGGCGCTCGGTTTATGGCTCCACAAATGTGTTCGGCCACGAGAGTTTTATGGACGAATTGGCACACGCCGCGAAGCGCGACCCGCTGGAATTTCGGACGTCGATGCTCGCAGAATCGCCGCGTTTCTTGGAAGTTTTACGCCTTTTGAAAGAAAAATCAGGTTA
>JAYUKJ010000562.1:0-1035 GCA_043764555.1 Saprospiraceae bacterium | reverse complement strand
ACATATATTCCCTTCGGGAATTTCAATCCTTTTTTAGCTTAAATCGGAGATTTTCGATTAAAAGTTCATAACAATAAACTTTCTGTACATCCCATAGGATTCCTTCAATCTTCCTAAGATTAGCATTTACTGAAATATATTAATTTCATCTTACCAATAATTTTACGAAAGTACCAAAAAAATAGGACCCCTCAGTATTTTCCCCGTTCCAAATGCTTCATTGTCGTAGAACAATGAAGCATTGTCGTACAACAATGAAGCATTGTCGTAGAACAATGAAGCATTGTCGTAGAACAATGAAGCATTGTCGTATAACAATGCTTCATTGTCGTATAACAATGCTTCATTGTCGTAGAACAATGAAGCATTGTCGTAGAACAATGTTAGTGTTAATGATACACTGAAAATCAACGGTTTACACGATTGAATAAATTCACATTTGGCACGTTTCTTGCTACAAGCAAATAACGATACATTCCGTATTGTGTTAAATTTTTCAAATATGAAAAAAATCATTAAGCGCGGTTTCAAGCGCATGACCCAAGACAAAGCGAACAGCTTTGCCAACGTCATTTATCAGCGGATGAAAGACAACCCGAAATTTGAGTTTTTGTTGCCCACCGTGACGGAACTCAAAGTCCGCAACACGGCTTTTGAAGTCGCCAGTGCCAACGCTGCCGACGGCGGTAAAAAGTACACGATTATCAAAAACGAATGCTTCGAGTCCATGGTTAATCAATTGGACGACGTGGCAGACAACGTGGAGTTTTTCGCAAAAGGTGATGAAAAAGTGGTCCTTGATGCGGGGTTTGAACTCCTTTCGGTCGCCAAATCCATCAACGACATTGCGATGCCCGTGGTGGAAAAAGCCGAAAATGACCCCGAACACACGGGCGCGGCAATTTTCAAGTTGAAGGTGGACAAAAATGCGGTCAATACGGGCGTTGAACACCAAAAAGAAGGCGACACGGTTTGGCAAAACGGCATCTTCACGACGAGCAGCGTGGCGGTTGTGACGGGTCTTCAAGGCGATAC
>JAYUKJ010000561.1:0-12344 GCA_043764555.1 Saprospiraceae bacterium | reverse complement strand
TGTTGCTGATTTTATTACAAATGTATGGAATTTGAGTTTTATAAAAAATTCATTTTCAACATAATACAAGTTAATTAAAATTACTGTTCAGTAATTTGGTGGATTATAGACAATTATTTTTCCTTCAATACGCTGTATGGCTTTCTGAATGATGCTTTTTTGAAAGAATGTCGCATAAATAAGATTGGGTATTGCCAAAAACAACGTCCTATTTGAATCTTCCTCTTCCAAGGCAATTGAATAATCAATAAATTGCCCAATTGCGCGATGAAATTCATTGATATTGGAAGGACCCACAAAACTTTTTATTTCGACAGCAATTATTTATTCATCTTTTTCTGCGGCTATGATTGGTTCAGCACCCAAATCTATTTCGTAGCCAATTTCCTCGATTTTTATTCTGTAAGGGTCGTGTGTGATGCGCCAACCGTCCTTAATCAAAGCGTTTTTGACAATATTATGGTAAAAATCCTTTGCCATGATTCGTTAAGTTTTCTTTTAATGAATGATATTTTTTTTACAAAAATACACATTTACTTTGATTTCAAATAGTTTTTTATGAAAAATACTGAGGGGTCCTCAAAAAACCACAAACGTTTGACTATCAACCCGATAGTCAAACGTTTATACTAAAAAAAAGCGTTTTATACTGAGGAGTCCCTCAAAATTAACTCATCCAACCCGACCGACTTTCTGGGTTCCATTTAGTCGTCGTTTTCTTCATTTTTGTCCAAAATTCAATCGAACTTTTGCCCGTAATATCGCCGACGCCAAAGCGTGAATCGTTCCAACCGCCGAATGAAAACGGCTCACGTGGCACGGGAACGCCGATGTTGACGCCGACCATGCCCGCACTTGCCCGTTCAATCACGTAACGCGCCGTGCCGCCGCTTTGCGTGAAAACTGCCGCCGCATTGCCGTAAGGATTTGCGTTTTCGATGGCAAGGGCTTCGTCTAAAGTATTGGTCCGCATGATGGAAATGACGGGTCCAAAAATCTCCTCCGTGGCGACCGACATATCGGGCGTTACGTGGTCAATGACCGTTGCACCGACGTAAAAACCGCCTTCTTTGCCCTCAACGACCGTTTTTCTGCCGTCAACGAGGATTTTTGCCCCCGCTTTTTCGGCTTCCGCAATGTATTTTTCGATGCGCGTTTTGGCTTCCGCCGAAATCACGGCACCGAGATTGTGACCCGATTGCATTTTTTTCGCATCAATGCAAATCAAGTCGATAATGTGGTCAACCGCGCCAACGCCGAGCATCGCCGAAGCCGCCATGCACCGCTGTCCTGCACAACCCGACATAGAAGCCACCACATTTGACGCCGTCATTTGCGGATGGGCATCGGGCAAAACAATGAGGTGATTTTTTGCACCGCCGAGCGCCAAACACCGTTTTAGGTTAGAAGTCGCGCGTTTATAGACAATTTTAGCCACTTTTGTTGAGCCAACGAACGAAATCGCCTCAATATCGGGATGGTCGCAAATCGCTTCCACGATGTCGCGGTCGCCGTTGACGATGTTGAAAACGCCGTCGGGCAAACCCGCTTCTTTCAAGAGTTCCGCAAGGCGATGCGTACTGAGGGGTACTTGTTCCGACGGTTTTATGACCATCGTATTGCCCAAAACCAAGGCATTTGGGACTGTCCAATTCGGAACCATCGCAGGAAAATTGAACGGCACGATTGACGCCACAACGCCAACGGGAAATCGCTCCGTCCGACATTCAACGCCCTTGGAAACTTCCATAATTTCACCCGCAATCATTTGGGGCATCGCGCAAGCAAATTCGGTGAGTTCGATGCTCTTTTCAACTTCGGCTTTTGCCTCGTCGTAGGTCTTGCCGTTTTCTTCTTGAACAAGTTTTGTCAATTCATCTAAATGCTTCTCTAACAAGGTTTTATACCTAAAAAAAACTTGCACCCGTTCTTTAATCGGCGTTTTTGACCAACCTTCAAAAGCGGTTTTTGCGGCAGCAACGGCGGCATTTAAGTCTTTCGCATTTGACATTGGAACGGTTGACAACAAGCTGCCGTCAATTGGAGAGAGGACATCGAGCGCCCGTTTTGAGGTGCTTTTCACATTTTTTCCGCCGATATAATTGGTCAAAGCGGCGTATTTCATTTTGCTGATTGCGGACATTTTTTACAGTTTTAATTTGTTAAGAAAGAGAGCAAATCTACATAAATATTTGAAATTCTCTTAATCACCCAACCTTTTGAGACATTCAACTGTCTTGATTGTCAAAGCCTTTAATCAAACGAAATGAGACCCCTCAGTATAAAGCCTGTTTTGAGGCATACAAACCTTGTTTTTAACTAAAAATGCTTGGAAAGATGAGAAAATTACTACTTTTTCTTACGCTTTTGGTCGTAACCGCAACCGCTTGCAAAAAAGCGTTTTCCGTCGAACCCGCAAACGTTTCGGTAAATGGCGTATTGGGTACGTGGAAATTGACGCGTTATCAAGATTTGACCACCAAAGAAGAGGCAACGCAACCTGATATTAAAAAATTTGGTGAAATGACCATCACGTTTCGGGCGGACGGAACGGCAAGCGGTCGGATAAACTGCAATGATAGAGCGTTCGATTTTACAATTCAGAATAGCCAAATGACTCTGGTAAAAGGTATAACAACTAAGGTCGGTTGCGATGAAACATGGCCAGAAAATTTTTACAAAGTCTTCGAAAATCCGACAAATATGCCTCATATACGTGTAGATGGAACGATTTTGACGTTGACTTCGGCTGATTTAAAACGAAAAGTAACGATGAATAAATTATAAAATCGTTGATTTCTAAGATAAAGAAAAGCCGATTAAACGCATTGTTATTTTCTTAATGCCGAGCAATCAAAAAACCTTTCAAAACGCACGTTTTGAAAGGTTTTTTTGCTTTTATACTGAGGGGTCCTCCTTGTCGAAATAGCGTTAGATATTACGTTCAAATAATACGTTCCAATAAAAAACACGTTAAAATCATGGCGATAAAAAACATGATTGAGTAACGAATGAGTCGTTTGTTCCAAATAATTTTTTCGATTTGAAACGTGTTTTGCGCCGCAATCGCAGGGTGTTTATCGAACATTTGACGGGTAATGGAGAAAGAAATAATCGAATTTTGTTGCAAATTGGGATGTCCTAAATTTTCGGGGAATAGAAAACTGTTGAAGAATTTCTCTGAGCCTAATATAATTAACGGATATAAAACGCGTACCAAGTAAACGACAACGAACGTCACGACGGCACCAATCACGTTCCACCAAAACCAAAAAATTTGCGGTTGGCATTTCCACACGTATATATTAGCCGCAACACCCACAATTAGCCCGATATTGACGCCGAGACTCGTCGTTCTTTTCGACAAAATCGCCAATAGGAAAAGCATCAAAATGGGTCCGTAAAACAAGGAGCCGATTTTATTTATCGCTTCAATGACCGTTGTTGCAAAATTGCCGACGAAGCAAGACGCCACAACGCAAACGCCCATCCAAAAAAGCGACGCCAGCCGCGACCATAGAATATACGTCTTCGCGTCAAGTTTTTTATCCCGTGCGAAGAAATCTTCAATTGTGACGGCTGCCAGAGAGTTGAAAATGGAACTATAAGTGGACATCGCCGCCGACAGAATGCCAACAAGTACGAAACCCATTGCCCCATTTGGCAAATAATTGAGCATAAAGACGGGCAACATTCGGTCGGGTTTGTCGCCAATCGCCGCCACCATATCAGGTTTTGACAACATAAATGCGCCCACAACGAGACCCATTGAACAATAAGTTAGCGTCACGCCAAAGCGGACAATGCCGTTCATTAGGTACGTTTGACGCACCGTTTGGAGGTTTTTCGCGGCAAGCGCTCGTTGAACCTGCGTTTGGTCGGTGCCATAGTAGGAAATATAGAGAAAAAAACCACCAAGTAACATCGGTAGCATCCCGTATTCGTCGTTGTTGAAACCGAATTTTGAAAAATCCATGATGCTCATCCGTTGCGGGTCAACCGATGCCGTGAAACCCGACCAACCGCCGATGTGGTGAAAACCATAGCCCAAGCAAACGAAAATGCTCACCACTAAAATGACCATCTGCACGGCGTCGCTGATGATAACGGCGCGCATACCGCCTTTGAGGGAGTACAAAGTGGTGATAAAACACACCAAACCAATGCTTTGCCAAAAACTGATGTGGAACATGGTTTCCATAATCATCGACAAGGCATAGACGGAAACGCCCGTTGCGGCGCTCCGACTGGCGAGAAATACGCCTGAAATGAGCAGTCGCGTGGAGCGCCCAAAGCGTTTTTCAAGAAATTCGTAAGCACTTACGACGCCTGAACGATAGAGCGGCGGGACGATAACTGCCGCGATAAATATCATGGCAATCGGCACCGCAAACTCAAAAGTGAGCCATTTTAAGCCGCCGCCCGTCTTGAAACCGACGAAAGCGGGCGCTGAAATGAAGCTAACGGCGGACAATTGCGTCGCCATGACGGACAGCAGAAGCGCGACCCAACCGAAGTTGCGACCGCCGTGAAAAAAGTCCGCGCCGTTTTTAGAATCTTTGACATAGACGCCGATGCAGAGCATGGCAACCGAGTAAATGCCGATGATGATATAATCTAAATAATTCATTAGCCGTTATAAATTTTTGTGTTACTTGGAATTCTAATTAAGTAATTTCTGGTTAAGTAATTTGTTTGTTGTCCACCAAATTGACAGACAATAGTATTGACAATTATAGCACAAATCTATACGTAAGTTATTGAAAATGTGCTACCTAAAATGTAAAAATTTTGGTTGAAAGAATTACTAAACACGTTAAAATTAAATAAATATTTCCAAATTACTATATAAAAAACGTTGAAAGACAAACGCTACGGCGTTTTGAGTGCCGTAGCGTTTGGTTTTTTTAAGCCTTCAAGAGGAAAAATAAATTATTTAAACTAACAATATTAGGGTAAGCGTATTTTATCATTTTCTCAAAAAAAAATCCATTAAGCTGCCAGCATATCGAGAATCAGCGCCGCCGTCCAAGAGAAATCGTTGCCGCCAAAGCCTTGTGCAGAGGGTTCTTCAGCCGCCGATTTGAGCGGGTCGAAATATTCGTAGATGCCAAAACGCAGCACCAAATTAACCGTATCGCGTTTGATGCGCCGCGCCAAATCGTCGAAACCATAACGCAAACAACCGCGCCACATCAACCAATTTGTGTTTATCCAAACAGGTCCACGCCAATAGCGCGTTCGGTCAAATTGCGGGTCGGTAACGGCGTTCGTTGCGCCAAGCCAAAACTCATTGTTTCTGCCCGCAAAATGGACACTCTCAAACGTTTCCCGTAATCTTTCGGCCGACTTTTGTGACGGAATACCTGCGAAAAGAGGCGTCATGCCAGGCGTTCCCATACCGCCGATGAGGCGTTTGTTGCGGAGGTCATAATAACAATAAACACCCGTTGTGGGGTCTAAAAGTTTCTCATTCATGGCGTAACGGGTTTTGGCAGCCCATTTTTCGGACTGATAAGCAATTTCGTTCATACCAAAATGGCGCGCCATCCGTGCCAAACCTTCGCCCGATTCGACGAGCAGGCTGTTGAAAAGCGGGTCTTGGACCAAAAAAGGCAGAATCTCGTACATCTCTTTTTCGTCGAAATCCACGGAGCGCGAGAGTTCAATGAGGGTCAAATAGTAGTCATAATCCTTCTTTGTTGGGCGCTGCTTGGCATTGACGTGTTGCGTGTCGCGGCGCTGAACAGCGTAGTTAATGGGGTCAAAAGTCTGCCAAATTGCGTCAAACTGCGTGCAATTGTCCGTTCCTGCTTCCCAATTGTGCCGAATGTAAACCAATCCTTCATCGTCGCGGTCGCGCTCGCGGTAGAGGTATGCGTGGAAACGATAGATGTGCCGAATGGCTTTTTTGTAAAAAATAGGGTCAGGTACTGAGGGGTCCCTTTCGGGAAATAATTTTGCGTTTTCGGCAACTTCTTTGTCAAAAAGCAGGGCCAACATAGCGCCCAAATTAGGCGGTTGCGAGATGCCCGACGTGACAATATCCGACGGCGCAAAGGGATTTCTCGCAGCGCCTTGGAAGGCAGAACCCGGAAAATAGCTTTTTCCAGCGTCGTCGTCGTGGTAAATAATGTGCGCCATGAAGCCATTCGTCCATTGGGCATCAAAAAGTGATTGGAATTCGGCGCGCGCACGGGCGTGGTCGAGGTGCGACCAACCGACGGCAATAAAAGCGGAATCCCAAAGCCATTGGAACGGATAAAGTCCCGCGCAGGGAACCGTAAATTTGCCTTTTGAGTTTTTTTCAAGCACGCTTTGGCAAGCCGCGCGGAGTTCGGCGCGTGTCCCGTAGGCACGCTTAACGAGTGGTTGTGTCGTTGTAATAGTCATATATAAAAAACAAATAAATTCAGCAGAGGATGATTGGTCAAGCAAGTTGATAAAACGTTAAATGAAACAAGCCGATTGAAAAGCGAGAACGCTTTCAAATCGGCTTGGTGTGCTTACTTGGTGTTACAATCTAATTAAGTTGTTGTTTATTTGTTGGAGAGTCAGAAGACGCCGCATATATAGAACTAAAAAAATCCATAGGATTGAGTGCGCGTCATGTGTCGTTTTTTCTACTGCAAAGATAGAGATTTGGGTAGGAAACAAAAAAACAAAAAAAACATTTGTTTGCACGCTCATATCAATGAGTTACAACGTAATCGTTTACGTAAACGTTTACGTAAATCCATTTTTGCTAAAAAAATAACATAAATAGGGTATTTTTTTTCTAAGAGGTGCTGATTATTAACTTGAGTTAACATTTTTCAATATAAAATTTGGAGAAAATGCCCTATTTTGAAGAATTTAGTATCTTTGGCGCAGAAATAATTTACGCAAAAATACTCTATTTAGGGTATTGACAATTTTAAAATATCCCAATTGAGGGCTAATTCAACAATTAAGCCCCCTCAGTATTTTGACTTTTTTACGTAAAAAAGTGTATTTTTAGTCCTAAATGTAACGCAACATTAAGGCCGCGGCTTGGTAGAACAGTGCCGATTGTTCATAACTTTCGCGACTTTAAGGTCGCGCTACGTACAACAAGTATGTACAAAAAGAGGCGCTAAGGCTTAAATTTCGACTTTTTTATGTCAAAAAACACCTTTATACTGAGGGGTCCTTTTTCAAACTTCAAACTTCAAAATGAGCAATAAACGCATCCGACTTAAAGACCTTGCGGAACAATTAGGCGTATCGATTCCGACCGTCTCGCGCGCTTTAAAAAACCGCCCTGACATCAGTATTGAACTCAAAGAGCGCGTCAAAACCTTGGCCGATAGCCTACGCTATCAGCCTAATGCGATGGCTTTTCAGTTCAAAATGCAGCAAAATCGGTGCATTGGCGTGGTTATTCCGCGTGTGGCGCACTTCTTTTTTTCGACCATTATAAACGGTATTTTGCAGGAAGCAGCCGCTCAGGATTACCGCGTTGTGGTCTGTCAAACGCTGCACGACTATGCTCAAGAAGTGAAATATGTTCGGCAATTATCGAACGGAACGACCGACGGTCTGCTGATTTGCGTCGGCAATAACACGACCGATATTGGTCATTTATCGCAACTGGCGGACGACAATTTGCCCTTCGTTTTGTTCGATAAAGACGTCTCAAAATTGAAAGCGCCGAAAGTCGTCGTCGATGATTTCACGGGTGCTTACCTCGCCGTTGAGCATCTGATTGCGCAAGGCTACCGCAATATCGCGCATATTCAGGACAATGGCGTGGCGCATACGTCGCAAAAACGCTTGAAAGGCTATATTTCTGCCTTAAAAAAACACGATTTAAAGGTTAATGACGACCTAATTGTCCAAACACAAGAAGTCTCAACCGAGCGTGGACGGGAAGCGATGTCGGGTTTGTTGCGCAGCGGCATCACCGTTGACGCGGCGTTTTGCATCACCGACGAGTTGGCAATTGGCGCCATGAACGCCGCTCAAAGTCTCGGTTTACGGGTTCCCGAAGATTTTGGTGTGGTCGGTTTTAGCGATTGGCAGATTGCGTCGGTTGTCACACCGCCGCTCAGTACGGTCGCGCAACCGGGTTTTGAGATGGGTCAAATTGCGGCTAAAATGTTGATTTCAATGATTGAAAAAGACAAAACGGTGGCAGATTCGGCACCGACGCGCATCCTGAAAACGCGTTTGGTCGTGCGCGATTCTTCGTTTAGAAAATTGGTTAAAGAAGGTTGATACGTTTTAATTTACGACAATTAATTTTAAATAATCTAACGCGGGTTTGAAACCCGCGTTAGGTTGGAACGCGCAAAAAGCCTTAAAAACACGTGTTTTTAAGGCTTTTTGCGCAAAATACTGAGGGGTCTCTCGCTCGGTTTATGTCCATCAATTGGGGTCAATTTTCACCTTATAATTTAATTCAAGCATCGTCAAAGCGGAATCAAATTGGTCTTTTGTAAACAAATTATCGACCGACCAATACGGCGCGACAATGGTCACCAACTGCGACACTTTAGGCGTCGGATATTTTTTTTGCAGACAAAAATCGCACACGCGCCTGAGCGCAAAAGTAAAACTGTGGGACATCCGCATACCGATTTCAAACTGAACTTCCATCCTTTGCGACTGCCCAAACTGCACATACGCGGCGCGTTGCGTTTTATCTTCCACCCGATGGCGGTCTCTTTGCGCGTAATATTCGTCCCAAGAAGCATACGCTTTTTCTCTAAGTTTAGTGAACATATCCTCGGTTTCTTGGGCCCGTTTTTTGTTCGCTTCTTCGTGGCTGCTCGACAATGCCCTATTTTCCTCCCGCCGCCGCGTCTCCGCATCCCGCTGAATGGCGGTAATCAATCGGTAGCGTTCCCAACTTGCTTCGCGCTCCTCTTCCTCTCTGATTTTATCGAGTCGACGGTCTTCGATTTTCTTCAATTTAGCCGCTTTTTCGTCCAATTTCTTCTGCTCGCGCGCGCGCCATTGGTCAACTTGCCGCTGAATACCCGCCTGTTTTTCGTCAATTTTTCGCTGTTTTTCCGCCTGTTTTGCGTCAATTTTACGTTGAATCGCGGCGAGTTTGGCTTCTTTTCGGCGCTGAATTTCCGCCAATTTTTCATCTTTTATCCGTTGAATTTCCGCGAGTCGCTCGTCTTTTTTTCGCTGAATTTCTTCCTGTTTTCTCAAAATTGCGGCTTCTTTTTCCCGCTGTTTCCGCTTGATTTCTTCCAAAATAGCTTGTCTTCTGCGCAAAGATTCCGCGTATTTGGTGTCAAAAGGGTCCACTTCTTGCAAAATGCGCCCTCTAAAACCATCGGGCAGTTTTGCCAAATTGGAGATAAAAATTTCGCCCGTTTCTGCCTCAATTTCAAACTGTTTTTCCAAACCGTCGTTGTCCATTTTTCGCCTATCTTTTCTCGATACGCCCACAAAATGGTGTCGCCAATTGTGTTCCCGATTTGGCAGACCGTGTTCCCAATAATTATCGACAAAATCGAACAAAAGATACTCCGTTTTGCCTGCCCACGGACGCGCGGCCCGACCGACCATTTGAAGATACAACGACAGCGATTTAGTTTTACGCGCCAAGCCGACAATCTCAATCGCGGGAATATTGTTGCCTTCCGTCGCAATTTCGCAATTCGACAACACTTGAATCTCTTTGTTAATAAATTGAGCAAAAATGGACTTTCTATCCTTCGTTTTTCCGTCCACGTGACCCGCTTTGATGCCGCGCCACTCGAAGGCTTCGACGAGTTTTTTGGAATGGTCAACCGACGTGGCATACAGCATCATCTGTTTACCTTCGCCTTTTTCGATATATGTATCGACAACCGACATGATTTGCCGCGCTTCACTCAATAATTCAGACATTTCACTTTCCGAATATTCCCCTTTGATGACGTGAACTTGCGCAATTTGGTCGTGCGTATAAGTCGTCATTGCCCAAAGTTTGGCAGGGACCAAATTGCCCATACGTTCCAATTCAGCCACCGACAAACCCAGTACAAGTTCATCGCATACGTCAGTAAAACCCAAGCCACTCAAACGGTAAGGCGTTGCCGTCACCATGAGGAGTTTTGCGCGCGCATGGGCCGCATAAATGGTCGAATAAGTCTGCGCAAGGCAGTGATGTCCTTCGTCGGTGATGATTAAATCGGGGTCAAAATCCAGAGCATTGACGTAAGTGCCGATGCTCGCCACTTGGTGGTCAATTTGGTATTCGCGCCGCAAACCCGCCTTAATTGCGCCCGTTTCCACGCCAAATAGGTCGTTGTATTCGCTGCGAATGTTGTCCACAAGCTCGTCGCGGTGCGCGAGGGTGAGGGTTTTTAAGCCGCGTTCGTGAAACAATTTGACAATCGAAGCGATGGTCGGCGTCTTGCCGCTGCCCGTTGGCGATTGGTACATAACCGAGCGGCAACCGCGTTCCCAAGCGTCGAGAATCGCGTTTTTACTCTCGATTTGGTAAGGACGTAAGGTGGTATCGAGCTTGTTTTCTTGGCTTTTTATGCGTTCATTTCCAACATCTAAACTAAAATTCTCATTTGTCATGATATTACGTTTTATCGTTAGCGATTATAACAATTCATTGCGTACAAAACACGTAAATGTAAACGTAACAAATACAAAAAAGATATTTTATTCTAAAATATATTTTAGCGTACAAAAAAGGACCCCTCAGTATAAAACACTATTTTGACTTAAAAACGTTCCAACTTCACATTAAAAAGACCTCAAAGCACGCCGCTTTAAAATCTTTTGAGGCAATAAATCAACCGCCCAACCACGTTTTAAAATCAGAAACCCGCTCGCGGGCGACGAAAATTTCTTCTAAATACGACGGATTTAGTTCCAATTTTAAACGGCTGTTAAAATGCGGACTAATCTTTTTTATGGACTTAATGGACACAATTATTTTACGATTTATGCGGAAATAATCACTCGGATTTAATTGATTTTCCAACTCATCTAAGGTATGTTCAATCAAATGTTTTTTATTGTGAATCGAATAAAAATGCGTTAAACCATCTTCGGAAAAGAAAAAAGCGATGTCATTTGTTTCCACAAAATTCAACGTTGTGCCTTGTTTAATGAGGAAACGGGTTTTAAAATCGGTCGATTTTGCAAATTTTGACGTCAAATTTTGCAAAAAATCGGCGTTATACTGAGGGGTCCCTTTTTGTTGTTTCAATTTCAGAATGACGTCGTTTAGCTCGTCTTCATCGATTGGTTTTAACAAATAGTCCAATGCATTTACCCGAAAAGCCTTGATGGCATATTGGTCAAAAGCGGTCGTAAAAACGACGGGACACGTGATGTTGGTGTGGTTAAAAATATCGAAACTCAAGCCGTCGGCAATCTGAATATCCATAAAAATCGCGTCGGGCGCGGGGAACGTATTGAGCCATTTGACCGCCGCTTCCACGCTGTCAATCGTCTCGATAATCGTTATCGAAGGCTCGGCTTTTTGAAGCATTTTGGTCAATTGTTTTGCCGCAGGCTGCTCATCTTCAATAATTAATACTTTCATAAATTGTTGATTTTTAATGGTTTGAATTATTTTAAACGTTTTAGAACGTCGTCGAGGTTTGAAACCTCGACGACGTTATCACCTATAACAACGGCAAAACAACCATAAAATACTGCGGCGTCACAATCACTTCCATTTTTTTATCACTCACTAAGGCATAACGATTTTTTATATTTTCTAAACCCGTTCCTGTACCAATTTGCACTTGATTTTTGCGTTGCAAATTATTACGAACAATTAAATTATCACGCTCAATAAATACTTCAATTAATAAAGGTTTTTCGGCCGAAATAATGTTGTGTTTAATGGCATTTTCAAACACAATTTGCAACGAGAGCGGGATTATTTCCAACTCGGAGGACCCCTCAGTATAAGCGTCAATTTTAGCTTGAAAGTTGTCGCCAAAACGTTCTTTTAATAGAAAAATGTAGGCATTTAAAAAACCCAATTCCGTTGCCAAAGGCGTCGTTGAAGAATCGCGCATTTCTAAAATATAACGATAAACTTTTGACATTTTTTGAACAAAACGCACGGCATTTTCGGGGTTTTCGGGAATAATATGGACCAAAGTGTTCAACGAATTGAACAAAAAATGCGGATTAACTTGACTCTTCAAACCTTCCAATTGCGACTGCAAATTTGCCTTTGCCAATTGCTCTTTTTCAATCGTCGCTTGTCGCCACAATTCCGCGTAACGCATCGCTTCGTACATCGCCGCAATCGCCACAAAACTTACAAAACTTCCCGCATTTATTTGCAAAAGTGGCGGTATATTTTCCCTGTTTGGAATATCGAAAAAAGGCTCAATGCATAA
>JAYUKJ010000560.1:0-3517 GCA_043764555.1 Saprospiraceae bacterium | reverse complement strand
CCGAGTGTGACGAGTAAACCGCCGACGGAGAGTTTACTGTGGTTCTGTTCTGACATAATTTTATTTTTTAGCTCAAAAAAGTGGGCAAATGTACAATTACTCGCCTTTATGATTGCCTTTTGTGAGAAAATAAAATGAATCAAAAATTTATTAAAAAAGCCTCACGCACGGATGCGCATGAGGCTTTTTTATGGCAAAAATACTGAGGGGTCCTAAAATATTGATTGATAAGGCTTTAGACTTATCTAAAAGAAATAATTTTGATAAGTTGACACTAATTATTACAATCAAGGGACTTGCTACTATCCAAAGAACGTATCGCTATTTCGTTTGATATACCGCCTAATATTGACCCAAAAAGCCAAAAACAGGTAGAAAATCACGGGTGAACCCATTGTTATAAAAGAAATATAGATGAAATAAAGGCGCACACGGCTGGACGCAATATTCATTTTTTCGCCCAAATATGAGCAGACGCCAAAAGCGTGACGTTCGACTAAATCTTTCAGTTGTATCATATTATTACGTGAGTTAGAATGGGCAAATTTAAGAAAAAAAAATGCGCTACACGCAAAAATTAAAAAAAATGATGCAATTTTAAATCATTCTACTTTGCCGTTTTTGCCGTTTTTGAAACGCTACTAACGTGTAAAATGCTAAAACGGCTTGAAAACAACGCGTTTTCAAGCCATTTTTTCAAAATACTGAGGGGGTCTCAAAAATGTATCTACTCGGTTTTACACCGCTTTTTGCCAAACCGCACGCGCCATAACTTCTTGATAATACGCTTCGTATTGGGGCAAAATATTGTGAATATCGAACACTTTGGCTTGTTTTAGCGCATTTTCTCTAAATTTTTGAAGCATTTCTTCATCGCTCAACAAGTCAATCGCGTGAGCCGCCATACTATCGACATCGCCCACATCGCTCAAAAAACCCGTGACGCCGTGAATATTTACCTCGGGCAAACCTCCGACATTCGATGACAAAACAGGCACTTCACACGCCATTGCCTCCAAAGCCGCGAGTCCAAAACTTTCACTTTCGGACGGAATGACGAACAAATCGGCGATTGCCAACAATTCTTCTACGGCATCTTGCTTACCGAGAAAACGAACTTCGTGCGACAAACCCAATTGACGACACAAATCTTCAATATTTTGCCGTTCAGGACCATCGCCGACGAGCAATAATTTCGACGGAATCTTTTTAACGACCTTCGCAAAAACCTGAACAACGTCCTCAACCCGCTTTACTTTTCGGAAATTGGACGTGTGAATCAGAATTTTTTCGCCGTTTGGCGCAATAATTTTCTTGAAATGGTCTTTGTTAACTTTTTTGAAACGGTCAAAATCAATGAAATTATAAATCACCTTTATCTCATTTTCCACATCAAATTGCGCGCAAGTTTCCCGTTTCAACGCTTCCGAAACGGCAGTAACGCCGTCCGATTTGTTGATACCAAATTCAACAACGGGGGCAAAAGCGCGGTTTGTACCGACCAAAGTAATGTCCGTGCCGTGCAAAGTCGTGATGACGGGGACGTATCTCCCTTCTTTTAGTAAAATTTTTTTAACTATATAAGCTACTGTGGCGTGAGGAATTGCGTAGTGAACGTGCAGCAATTCCAGATTTTCATACTTCACAACGTCCACCATTTTCGACGCCAAAGCCGTGTCGTAAGGCGGATATTCAAAAAGCGGATAATCGGCATTGCTCACTTCGTGGAAATACACGTTTTCGTGAAAATGCTGCTGCGCCAAACGGACGGGCTGCCGATAGGTAATAAAGTGAATTTGATGTCCGCGTCGCGCCAAACCCAAGCCGAGTTCGGTCGCCAAAACGCCACTTCCGCCAAAAGTCGGATAACAAACGATGCCTATTTTCATATTTTATAGCCGTTGCTTTTTTATGGTCATATTTGAAAAGAATCACGCACTAAACATTGTTGCGCCTAAAAAGTTGACGTTCAAAGGGTTAGGAAATTGTAAACCTTTGAAGGCGGGAAAGGTAAACAGTCGTGCGTTTGGGCGCATTTTTTTTCGATAAAACGACATAACGACCATTTGTAAGGTTGTTAGAATGGGTTTAGTGTCTATCTTCGCCGCGCAAAAAGGATTTCAAATCCTTGGAATTTGGAATCCTTGGAATTTAGAATCCTTGGAATTTGAAATCCTTGGAATTTGGAATCATTTAAATTTTATTAGCAAGATGATTAAAATTAAGGACCCCTCAGTATTTAGGCTTTGTTTTGCCTTCGTTACGCTATTTTTTGGCGTTGGCTGCGCCCAAAAACCTTTGGTAAGTGCGCCAAAAGGTTGGGTAGAACTTACAAAATCGGATGCTTCGATTCGCCTTGATATTCGTTATGCGACAGCGAATAATTTTATGAAACAACAAGTTTACTCGTGTGGACGTTGTTTTCTGCGCGCCGAAGCTGCCGAAGCGATTTTGAAAGCGCATAAAGCGTTGCAGAAGAAAGGTTACGGCGGTTTGAAAATGTACGATGGTTATCGCCCGCGTCCTGTTCAGTATAAATTGTGGAAAATTATGCCCGATGCGCGTTACGTGGCGAATCCGAAGAAAGGTTCGATGCACAATCGCGGCTTTGCGGTGGATTTGACAATCGTGGATAAAGACGGAAAAGAACTCGATTTTGGCACTGGCTACGACGATTTTACGGAAAAAGCGCACGGTAACTACACCAAATTCTCAAAAGAAATTCTCGCTAACCGCAAATTATTGAACGAAACGATGGAGGCAGTCGGCTTGGAAGGTACTTCGACTGAGTGGTGGCATTTTTCGTTGCGCGGCAAAAAAGGCGACTTGGCAGAATGGGTGTGGACGTGCGAGAAGTAAAATGTACGGTGTTTGATGTACGATGTACGTTTTAGAAGGCGCAGAAGTTCTAATTCTCACATCATATATATACGTGTGCTTTTCGACGAAACAAAAAGGCGCACACAACGTTTAGTAAGTCCTTTTTAGGGACGTAACGTGACCTTTGGGTCGCGTCTTTCATGAATAATTAAGTAGCGTTTTCAATAAGCCGCGACTTGAAAGTCGCGTTACGAAAAAAAGAGACCCCTCAGTATAGCGGCTCTTCTTGGCGATAAAACCTTGATTCCGACATTAAATTCACTCATTTTCAACACGACATCCAACAATTCAATATAAAATTATGGCAACAACCGCAAATTATCGTTCAGATGTCGAGGCAGTAGATGCACTCGCTCAATCGTACAAAAATCTTTCAAAAGAAATTGGTAAAGTCATTGTCGGACAAGAAGATGTCGTCCGCGCGGTGATTATTTCTTTGTTTTCAAATGGACACAGCCTTTTGGTCGGCGTTCCCGGTTTGGCAAAAACGTTGCTCGTTTCGACCATTGCCGAAGTATTAGATTTGGACTTCAAACGCATCCAATTTACACCCGATTTGATGCCTTCGGACATCACAGGCTCGGAAATTTTGGGCGAAGACCGCCACTTCAAATTCAATCACGGACCCTTGTTTGCC
>JAYUKJ010000559.1:0-1039 GCA_043764555.1 Saprospiraceae bacterium | reverse complement strand
TTTGAAATCTTTGGAATTTGGAATCTTTGGAATTTGGAATCTTTGGAATTTGGAATCTTTGGAATTTGAAATCTTTGGAATTTGAAATCTTTGGAATTTGAAATCTTTGGAATTTGGAATCTTTGGAATTTGGAATCTTTGAAATTTGGAATCTTTGGAATTTGGAATCTTTGGAATTTGGAATCTTTGAAATTTGGAATCTTTGAAATTTGAAATCTTTGAAATTTGGAATCTTTGAAATTTGAAATCTTTGGAATTTGGAATCTTTGGAATCTTTGAAATTTGAAATTTTTGAAATCTTTGAAATATGACAATTGCTATTATTAATTACGACGCGGGAAACATTCGTTCTGTCATTTTTGCGCTCGAAAGACTGGGTATTCAACCCATTTTAACGGCTGATGCCGACACAATCCGCGCGGCGGATAAAGTTATTTTTCCTGGCCAAGGCGAAGCAAGTTCAGCGATGCGGAGTCTCCGTGACCGCAATTTGGATAAATTAATTCCTGATTTGAAACAGCCTTTCTTGGGCGTTTGCGTCGGTATGCAGTTGCTGTGCGCGCATTCTGAAGAAAATAATACGCCGTGTTTGGGCGTGATTCCGCAGCGGGTTTTGAAATTTTCGACCGACAACGGTTTGAAAGTACCGCAAGTCGGTTGGAATAAATTGAAAATAAAAAATGCCGAAACAATTGGTAATCAGTTATTAATAGATAACAAATTATCAATATTAAATAATTTATCCGAAAACGATTGGTTCTATTTTGTTCACAGTTACTACGTAGAACTCGGCGAATTCACGACGGCAACGGCCAATTACGGCGGCGATTTTTCCGCTTGCTTACGCAAAGACAATTTTCACGCCGCCCAATTTCACCCCGAAAAATCAAGCAAGGCGGGGCAACAATTGATTAAAAATTTCTTAGAATTATAAAAATAAGACCCCTCAGTATTTTAGTTTGAAGTTTGAACTTTAAAGTTTCAAGTTGTGCCAAATTCAGCATTTGTGCTTTGATTTTTGAGATTTTTATGTCAAAAA
>JAYUKJ010000558.1:0-3529 GCA_043764555.1 Saprospiraceae bacterium | reverse complement strand
TCGGCATTGAAACCGTTGGCACCGTTTGCGCATCTCGATTGATAACTTGTTGATTGTCAACGCTGAATGCTAAATTTTTGCCCGACATTCCCGTTTTTGTTTTAAAATGCAACGTGGCAATTTGACCATTTCCTGAGCCGTTTTGTTGATTTGTTCGGCTGATGGCGGCTTCGATTGACCCACTGAAATTCTTAGAAATCCGCAAAATATTGTCGCCGCTGCCCAACCAATTTTGATTATAGGACAAATAGACCGTCGAAGCGTCAATAACCGAAGCGTCGTAATTGACGGAAAAAGCCAAGCCGTAAACGCCCGTTGCCGCGTTCGTTGCGTCGCCCAACATAATCGGGAACGATGCCCATTGACCTTCCACAACGCGACCCGTTTGAACATACATCGGTGGCGCCGCGCCGCGCACTTCCAATGGGTTGTCATTTTCACGTGCATTATTGCGTATTCTTCGCCAATTGCGCGTGATAGCCAGGGTATCTCGATGATTGATAACGCCGTTTCCGTCGGCATCGATGTGTTTAAAATTGACGGTTGTTGGCGTTTGTTTTGACCAAGAAGCGACGTTATTTGATTGCCAAATTGTGCAGAAATCGTTGTTCGTCGAATCGTTGGCACAGAACGCCCGCGCGCCGCCGCGTTCGCCAAAAGCCAAGCCGATGTTGAGCAAATCGTTGGCATTGACCACGCCGCTCGTATCGGTATCGCCTGGCCAGACGCAGGTTGTGAGCGTTTTTGTGATTGTTGCTGTGCAACCATTGCCATTATCGGTGACGGTTACGCTGTAAACGCCCGTTGGCACATCGGTTAGATATTGAGAAAAACTGCCGTTGCTCCATTTGAAACTCAAAGATGAGCCACTTCCAGACGAGGCAAAAACTTGGATGTTGCCGCGCCCCAGGCGATTGGCACAGAGCGTGTCGCTGATAACAAGTTTGAGTGCCGAGGCATTGTAGGCGTCTGTATAACCGAAATATAAACAGCCATTTGCATCGCGGACTTTGTAAGGAATCGTGCCGTTGTAGTGGGCGATATTCCGAAAAACGGTATCGCTCGTGAAGGGCCGACCGTTCAAAGAAATCGTGAAAGGCGCGACGATTCTGGGGTCGTTTACGGCAATTGTCACCGTTCCGATACTCTTACAGACTCCATTTGGCGTGTAAACGGCACGGCCAGCAACCGTTTCGTGGTTGTATTTGATCAGAACAAGCTGCGCAAAAGTCGTATCCGTTGGGCAACCCGTCGCGTCAACGGTGCGAATGCGGTGGTAGCCTTGTGTCAAAAAAACAATTGTATCGGTTGTCGGGGCGCCGTAATCAATGCTAAAAGTGTAAGGTGGACGCCCGCCGACTACTTTAAGTTTGAACGGATAAATGGTGTCGCTGCACGCGCTTAAAGGTTGTTGTTCGGTGTAAACGTAGAAATATTCAACCGATTTTAACTCAATTATTGTGTCCACACTCAGGCAATTATTGAGTGAATAATTGAGTGTGTGGCTGCCTGGCGCGACGTTTTGCCACGTATTTGTTGCCGACGCCACGCCGTCAAGTTTCAAAACATAAGGTACATTGTCCAAGTTGTACATCGCAATGCGCAGCTGTGCGGGTTTGTAACAAGACGATTGGTAGTTGGTTTGCCAAAACACGTTTCTGAAGGTTCGTGGGTAATAAATTTTTTGGAGACCCTGCGAACAACCTTCTCCACTTTTAATGACAACGCGATTGTAATTGTAAATATTGAAATTTTGAAAGACCGTATCGCTCGTAAAAGGTCTGCCGCCGATTGAAATACTGAGGGGTCCTTGGAGGCGCGTGTCGCTAACAAAAACGGTGTAAGTGCCAACGCTGTCGCAGGGCGTGTTGGGTACGAACGTTTGGCGGGCTGTCGCAAAATCTTGATTGTAATAAACATATACATTTAACGTGTCCACGCGGCAGCCGTTTGCGTCTTCAACGGTGACGCGGTTCGCGCCATTTCGCAATAAAGCCACGTCGGAAGTGGTGGTTTGCCCGCCATTTACGGTGAATCGGTAAGGCGCTTGACCAGTGTAAACAAACAATTTGAAGAGCCGCAGTGAATCCGTGCAGCTGCGTTGTTGGTCTTGTTCGGCGGCATAAACCTGCATCGGACTCGGGGAAGTTGACAGATTTAAGACCATCGAATCGGTGAATATACAGCCGCTGCGGCTCGTGTACGTGAGGATGTATCGACCGGGCGCGATGTTTTGCCACGTGTTGTTTTGCCCAGTCGCGCCGTTGAGCCGATATGTAAAATCGTAGTAGCCGCCGATTAAAGTGGCTATCGAAAGTGGCGCAGGATTGCCGCAGGACGCGTAATCTATGCGGATATTGGGTTTGGAACGCAATAAACCATAGGCAAAACTGCTTTGATAAATGCAACCCGTCGCCGTTTTTAGCGTGAAAAAATTGACGTCATTGAGCCGCACGTTTCTAAAAACGGTGTCCGTCACGTAGGGCTGTCCGTTCAAAGCAATGCTCAACGGACGCGCCAAAGTAGGGTCGTCTAAAGCGAGGGTTAAAGTACCAACGCTATCACAATTGCCATTTGGAATGAATGTGTAACGTGTTGAAACAAAACTGTATTTGAACTTAAAAGTCCTAAGAATGGTGTCGCTTGCGCAACCCGCGGCGTCGGTCATATTTATTCGATAAATCCCGTCTTTTACGGTAAGTGTATCAAAAAGACCACTAAATGTCGCGGTTTGAACGCCATTCATTTTGAAGGCATAAGGCGCGCGTCCGCCGTAAACACTGAGTAAATAAAGACCAGCCGTGTCTCGACAATTCGTGGACGGTGCTTGGGTTACGTCGTACAATCGCGGCTGCGTTGGCAACAATTCTCGATAATAGTTGCGACTAACGCAGCCGTTACTGCCCGTGTAGCTAATCGTGTGTCGGCCAGGCAGCACATTTTGCCACGTGTTTGTTGCCGAAGCGATGCTGTCCAATTTGAACGCGTAAGTGATGCCCGTTCCGTTGTAACCAATTGTAAGAGGTGCGGCGGCTCCTCGGCAAGAGTTGTAAGCCATCTCAAAATTGATGGAATCGCAGACTTGCGCGCCGAGCGAAGGACTCCTCAGTATTGGCAGGACAAAAAGCAGAAATAAGCAGATTTTTTTCATTGAATAAAGACGTTTAGATTGTGAAAGGATTAAAGTTAAGATTTGACAAGAGGATGCAACAAATATACGAAATGCCATTTTGGCAAATGTTAATATTTGAAAAATTTTAGACTTTAGATTGATTTTTTACAAAAAATAGGTCAAAATGGCTTTTATACTGAGGGGGCCTTTTGGGGAGTTTGGCGACTTATCAAATCTCAAATCTTAAAACAAAATCGGCTACGTTGATACCCAACGCAACCGATTTTGTTTATTTAAGAAATAGATTTAAAACGTCTTTTACAACTTCACCACTTTACGCATTAAGACGCCTTTTTCGGTCTGAATCTTCAAAAAATACGTTCCAGCGCGCGCTATACTGAGGGGTCCTCCGCGTCC
>JAYUKJ010000557.1:0-1040 GCA_043764555.1 Saprospiraceae bacterium | reverse complement strand
GGACAATTTTAAGCACGAAATTCTCAAAATTTGGCATCCAACATCTTTGAAATTTATCTCAATCGTTTCATCACAATCGTCCACAATTGCTCGTAAGGAATGACTTCCATTTCGTCCGTCAAACCGCGATAATTGAACGGCGTATCGTTGAAACGTTGGATGTATTTCTCGGTGCCAACCAGTTCGTCGCGCTTAAATTCAGCCTTTGAGGCTTGTTGCAACAAGCGGATAAAAGCAATCAAACGAACAAAATCTTCGCGTTTTAATTGCCGATTTGCGTAGTTTTTCAAGCGGTCAATCAATTCACCCGCTTGCGGAAATTGCTTTTGTTCAATCAAAAACAAAACCTGCGCAATCAACAAAAAGATGGTGAACAAACGCATATCTTTTGGATACAAAATCGGGTCGTTCAAGAATTTTTGAACCTTGAACAAGCGGCGATTTTGGCGGCGCAAAATCGGGTTTTCTTCGCCAAAAACCTCAATCACATAATTCACATATGTTTCGTGGATTTTCCAACGTTCGCGGTCTTCCGTTACCAATTTGCGGAATTTCGGATGTCCCGCTGCTTTCGACATAATGGCCACGGCATTGATGTAATTGTCGGTGTGCATCGCCAACAAAAAGTAGTATTCCATGAACGTAAACCACATTTCGGAGCCTTCCTCAAAGCTCTGCAAACACTTTTCGGCGTTCATTTTGCCCCGTTTGTAGTCTTTCAAATGCAAAAATGCCGACATTTTTTTGAGTTGGAACGTCGCCATTTTTTCTTCTTGATAGAACGTCGGATTGTCCTTCATGTAGTTTTCGGCTTGCGTACAGACCTCAATCATCGCTTCGTGGTCGCGGAGCATTTCGTAGCGGAAAGTCCAAACCAAGTACATATTGTACAAAATCACGGGCGAATCATAGACTTCCGATAAGCCGATTAAGGCGTCGCAGTAGGTGTCGATGCGCTCCGTTAAATCAAAATTCTCACTCACCGCATGATAATAATTCATCATAACGCGCTGATACAATTCCTCAGAACGAATCTCGGC
>JAYUKJ010000556.1:0-3533 GCA_043764555.1 Saprospiraceae bacterium | reverse complement strand
TGAACGGCGGCGAATGCGCAAGCCCCAAATTTAATTTTGATACCCCTTCAGTAACCGACAATTGTTCGGCACCTTTGACGATGGTTTTAAGGTCTAATCTGCCGTCAGGCAGCGTGTTTCCATCGGGTGTTTCGACCGTTTTGTTTGAAGCCACGAACTCGGGCGGCGTGAAATCCACTTGTTCTTTCAGGGTTTCGGTGAACGAATTTGCTGTGACGGCGGGCAGTTTGCTCTGTCCCGCAGCGCTTGATGTTGGCATCGACGCGTCCTGTCAAGCGACCCTCGTTGCGCGTGATTTGCTGTCGGGGACAAATCTGCATTGCTTGGCTGATTACAAATTATCGCTCATTTATAACGCCACAACGCTCCCTTCAAACACGATAAACGGTAGTTATATTGGAAAAATAATTAAAGCACAAATCTTCGATTTACAAACAAATGGCACGTGTAACACAACACTTACCATCAAAGACATCACGGCACCACGCATTGCTGCACCAGCTGATTTTGAAGTGACTTGCGCGCAAACGAGTGCTACAATTGCCGCGCCGACAAGCCTCACGGGCGTGCCGACTGTCCTTGCGGATTGCTCGCCGACGACGGTAAATTTCAGCGACGTGAGCTTAACAACGCCTTGCACGATTGGCTTTACAACAATGCCGCAAGGTTTTCCCGCAACGCTTCGTTTTGACAGCCTTAAAGGTCAAAATGCGGCGCGTATTATCATCCGAGAATTTACCGTTACCGATTTATCGGGCAACGCTGCAAAAATTAAACAAGCGATTTACGTCCGTAAAACCAATTTATCTTTGGTTGTTTTTCCTTCAAACATAAACGTTTCGTGCCGTGTAAATGGCTTCAATACGACACCCGATTCTGTTCTCTCGAACGGCATTTGGCTGCAAGGAACGGGCAACGTGAGACTCACAAACGGCGCGGCAATCAACGGCGGCGATTGCCAAATTGCGGCGTCTTTCAACGATAGACGCGTGAATACGGCAACGGGTTACACGATTTTTCGCACGTGGTCGGTCGTCAATTTATGCACAAACGAAACGAAAACGAGCGCGCAAAGCATCAATATTACCGACAATGCGCCCGTAATTACGTGCAAAACGGACTATGCTGCGGCAATTGTGCCAACAACGGGCATCGCCACGATTCCCGCGTTGAGTTTGGTCAACACCTTGACCGACGAATGCACACCGTTCCCTAATTTGATGGTTCGGATTCAAAGATTGACGGGCGGAATGCCGTGGCCCGACTCCGTGGAAGTGACGTTTAATTGCAACGATACGGGCAGAACATCCGTCGAATTGCTCGTAAAAGACGCAACGGGTTTGATGTCAAAATGCCAAACGACGGTGCAAATCAGCGACCCAAACAGCGTTTGCCGCGCACAGACGCAAGCCGCCATTTTTGGCATTATCGAAACCGAAGAGCGTAAACCGATTGTTGCAACCGTCAAAGTTCAAAGCGCCACAAATCCGAACGTTTGGCAAATGACGCGCGCTTCAAATTACAGTTTCTTGGGAATGCCGCGCGGCGATAACTGCGAATTGACGCCAAGCCGCGACTCAGATTTGCTCAATGGCGTGACCACTTTCGATGTGGCGTTGATGAGTCGCCACATTTTAGACGTTGCGGCTTTGTCGTCTCCGCTCAAATTAGTTGCCGCCGATGTCAACGCCGACGGCTCGATTGACGGACTCGATATGGTGATTACGCGGCGCTTGATTTTGCGACAAACGAGCGCGTTTCCTGATAATAAATCGTGGCGTTTTGCCCCGAAAGTGTATCAATTTCCGCCAACGGCAAACACCAATCCTGCGCTCTCTTTTCCCGATTTTTTGGCTTTTGTCAACCTAACGGACACCGTGAGAGGGGCTGATTTTTGGGCCATCAAAACGGGCGATTTGAACGGCACGGCAAATGGCAATGCGTTTGGAAACGCACCAACCGTTGACTTACGCGGCGCTGAAAATGCCCTGATATTGAACGCTGATAATGAATTTTTAGAAAAAGATAAAACGTATGACATTGAGATTTCAAGTGACAAAATGGACGCCGATGGCTTCCAATTCACGCTAAATGTCGATAAGTATGCATTAAAAATTTTAAGTATTGAACAAAGCGGACTGTCTAATTTTAACCACACCAACTACGCGCTTTTCCCCTCGGAAGGCAAAGCAACCGTTAGTTGGAACGGCAGCCTCGACAGCAAAACTTCTCCCATGACGCTATTCCGCTTGCGCCTTTTTGCCAAGCAAACGGGGCGTTTACGCGATGCGTTGCGCCTCAATTCCGACCTTACGCCCGCCGAAGCCTTTAGTTTGGCGGGCGCCACAAGGTCGGTCGAATTGACCTTCAAGGGCATCCCAAACAATGATTTTACGTTGTTCCAAAATGAGCCGAATCCGACAATCGACGGCTCGACAAATATCCGTTTTCGCTTGCCAAAAGCGAGTGACGCGCGCTTGACTTTATACGATATTTCGGGAAAAATAATGCATTCAGAAACGCGTCTTTTCGATAAAGGCGACAACGCGTGGCGCATTTTGACCCCCTCAGTATCGGGCGTATTTTTGTACCGTTTGGACACGCCGACGCATTCGGCAACGCGGCGCATGGTGGTAGGTAACTAAATTGTTTTACCGATAAAAAAAAGCACCCTTCCGAATTTTCGATAGTTGAAAATTCGGAAGGGTGCTTTTTTTTTATCGAAAAAACGGTTAATCACCTTTATTTTAATCCACAACAAGGCGTCCATTTGTCTTTTTAATACCGCTATTTGTCTTTAAAAATTGATTAAAAAGGCGCGCCCTGAGTATTTTTGACGAAAATACTGAGGGGTCCTTTTTTCAAATAATCAAAATTTAAAAACAGTTAAAAATGGCATTTACGTTCATTAAATCAACCTACAAATACGGCATCATCATGGGCTTAGGCTTTTGCCTTTATACGACCTTTATGTGGCTTACTAAGTTGGACACCAGCTATTTAAACATTGGTCAATACTTTGATATGGCAATTATTGCCTTGCCGATTGCCGTGATTTTTAGGGCGATTAAGCAAGAAAACAAAACGTATGTTGTAACGGTTTTGCAACGCGTTGGTATCGCCGTTTTCGTTGGTCTCATCTCATTTTTGATTTACGAACCCTTTCTTTACGTCTATCACAATATTATCAATCCAACGTGGTTCAACGCCGTTTTGGATTTGCACGAAAGCACCTTAAAAGCGTCGGGCATGGCTGCCGTTGACATTGCAAAACAATTAGATTTAGAAAAAGCAATGAACGCCAAACAAGCGGGTCTATTCAAATTAGGGCCGTTTATTGCGTCCGTTCTTGTTTTACCGACGCTGATTGCTTTGATTTCGTTGGTTTTTATAAGAAATAAAAAAAAATAAGACCCCTCAGTATATCAACCAATTTTTACCAATTTTTACCAATTTTAATCAATTTTAATCAATTTTAATCAATTTTAATCAAACTCAATCATGAAAAAACTACTTATTATTGCCGCACTGTT
>JAYUKJ010000555.1:0-3535 GCA_043764555.1 Saprospiraceae bacterium | reverse complement strand
TTTCAAAAACCATTGCCAACTGTCGAAATATTGAGCGGCGGCAGTTTAGCCATGTCCAAAAATATTTCGTTTCGTAGAATATCTGTGAAGCCTAAAGGGTTATCAATCAACGATTTAGAGCTGAAAAATACCAAGCCTTCGACCTTAGGTTTTGAGCGGGCGAGTTGCAATTGCATCGGAATCTCGCTTGGGTCGCTCCACGCGGGATATTTTGGTTGGTGGTTGATTTTATAGACGGCGTGCGAAATATAGAGCCGCGTGCCGTCGCTGTTTTTAGTCCACCAATCTAATATTTTTTCGTAATCAACGACGCTAAAACCACGGTGAAAATAGATTTCGGGCGCCACATAATCGAGCCAACCGTTTTGAATCCAGCCTTTTACATCAGCATATAAATCATCATAACTTCTTTGGTAGGCGCGGGTATCCGAACCCGACGGGTCGTCTTTGAGGTTGCGCCAAACGGCATTTGGACTAACGCCAAGTTGCACATTTGGCTTGTTTCTTTTTATGACTTGACGAATATCCGAAATCAAAGAATCCGTATTCGACCGCCGCCAATCGTCGCGGCTGTTGAAACCTTGACCGTATTGTTGGAAGGTTTCGGCGTCGAAAAATGTCTCGTTTGGCAAGCGATACGGGTAAAAATAATCGTCAAAATGGATGGCGTCAATGTCGTATTTCTGCACAATTTCTTCAACAACGCTCGATAAATACTTCCGAACGTCGGGAATCCCGGGGTTTAACAAGTATTCTCGACCGTATTTGACCATCCAATCTCGGTGGGCATTGAACGGATGTTTGGCGTCCAGACGGGTTGTGTCGCCGTCAATAATGACGCGATACGGGTTTATCCAAGCGTGAAATTCGATGCCTTCTTTGTGCGACGATTCAATCATAAATTTTAATAAATCGTAGTTGCCCATCAAGCCTCTTCCCGATTTTCCCGTCAACCATTGCGAATACGGGACAATTTTGGACGGATAAATCGCATCGCCCGTCGGTCTGATTTGGACAATGACGGCATTGAGGTTCAGTGATTTATAAAATTTTAATAACGTCATCCATTCTTTTTTCAAAAAAACGGGGTCGGTTGAAGCCTTCGATGGAAAGTCAACGCGCTGAACGGTGCTGACCCAAACGCCACGCAATTCATGCGGTGGTTTTGGCTGATTTTCGACAGGAATGACCTCAAAAACGGGTTTCCCGAAGTTCGGGATGCCGTTTCTCTCCATATACTGAGGGGTCCCTTGCGCGGGCATTTCGGCAGATTTGTTAGCTGTTTTAGTCGTCTTCTTGGTTGGCACAATCACGTTTGCATCTTCGGATAAATCGTGCGAAGTTTGCGGCTTGGGTCGCCAAGTTGGCGTCTGCGCAATAAGCGTTTGGGTAATAATTAAAAGTAATGGCAGTAGCAATGAGCTGCGTTTCATAGAATGATTTTTTTTATTTTGAATGCGCGTTAAATGGTGTAATGAGTCGTGTTTGAGACGAAAAAATGCGTAATTGGCCACAAAGGTAACCCGAAATGCGTGTTTTTTCGGTTATAAATATTTCTGGACAACCGTTTCTGCATGGCTTTTTAAGGCGCCAAAAATATTTTTGTCCAATTCCGCAAATTCATTTGGTAGGTAAGAACGTTGAAAACTACCATCGGCTAAATGGTGAATGGCATCGCATAAATTGAAAAGTGGGTTCAGAATATGAGATGAAATAAACACCGTTTTCTGTTTTTCTTTAAGTCGTAAAACAATGGTTTCCAACACTTTAGCGCTTTCTAAATCTAAGCCATTGAATGGTTCGTCGAGGATAAATATCGGGCGATTTTGTTTTAGAATTGCCAATAATGTCAATTTTTTCTGCTCGCCCGTTGAGTAATTATCAATAAAATTATCGACGGGAAATTTCAATAAATTAATCAATTCAGCTTGATTGAGTTCAGGATTTTTGTTGTTGAAAATGTCCAAATATTCACGTCCCGTGAGGCGCGAATAAAAGAAAGGTTGCGTTTCTAAATAGCTGATTGATTTATGCGACAACGGTTGATTGTTGTGATTGATTTCACCCGATTGAGCATAAATAATTTGGGTCAAAACGTTGAAAAAAGACGTTTTCCCCGCGCCATTTAAGCCGACAATGCCGTGAATTTTGCCCAATTCAAACGATTTGTCAATGCCTTTTAAGACTACTTTTTTATCGTAAGAAAGATGTATATTTTTAATATCAATCATCATAAATAGCGGTTTAAATTTTTGATGGCTTTAGGATAATAGCGGAGATTGAAAAACAAAATAAGCGGTATTAAAAACGGCAAAACGATGCATAAACCCGCAATAATTAAAACGGAGCCGTTGCCATTAAAATACGCTTTGGGGTGATAGGTCGCGTATTTATACAAGACAGATAAATTTAATGTCAAAATCTGGACGATTAAAAATATTGAGTTTATCCACCAAATATCGGCGTGAAACACCCCGTTTATTATCAAAATGGGTAAAAAAGCGATAATTAATGGAAATGAAAAACGCTTTAATTTTTCTTTTAGAAACAAAGCGCTGCTAAATTGTTCGTCTTTTCTAATTAAATTTAGTGGTTCGTACTCCGTGAAAAAAGAGCAAATTAATATGGTCATAAACCACAATAAGAACAAGGGCAAACCGCGGACCCAAGACAGGCTAAAAGCCAATAAATAAATAAAAATCAAGGCGAAAATCGAATAGTTTTTACGACTGCCGCTCAATATTTCAAACATCGAAACGGGAATAAAACGCGATAGAAACCGCAGTTCTAAAGGCTTAAAATTCGATTTAATTGGGGCAAAAGAAAGGGCGTAAATGCCGATTGAAATAAGAAAAAAACAGTACCAATTTCGGGTAAATAGAGCGGGCAAAATGAATAAAACACTTAAACTCAAATAGTCAAAAAATAGGGCTAATTGCGGTTTTTCCACGTTCATTTTGATAAAAACAGCGTCTTTTCGACTTAGATGTCCCGACAAAATGATGCATAAAATTGCCAAACTTAAGTAAAGTGGATATTTTAAAAAAGTCGAAAAAAGCATGATTTCGGTGCCAATAAAAAGCGCGATTAAGAACAGACAATGCGCTATTCCTAAGTGCTTTAATTCGTATTTGATTTGGCAAAAACGTACTTTTACGAGCGTAAACATTTGATTGATTTTATGCTTTAACAAATTATTTAAAATTTCACTGTATTTTGATGTTTTCACAGTTGGGGTGAACCCAATACGAAGACATTTACAACGTCAATTTCAGAAATTTTACCCCCCTCAGTATTCAGCGGATTTTCAGCCAAAATAACGAAATCAGCGCGTTTTCCGACCTCAATACTGCCCATAATTGCGTCGTCGCCGTTGGCCTTTGCGGCATTTAAAGTGTAAGCAAACAAGGCTTCTTCGACACTTATTTTTTCGGCAGCATTAATCGTAAAACCTTGTGAATCAATGCGTTCTACGGCATTTTGAATCCCCATCAACGGACTGAAATCTTTAACAACGGGCGCGTCGCTCGAAAAA
>JAYUKJ010000554.1:0-1042 GCA_043764555.1 Saprospiraceae bacterium | reverse complement strand
AACCTTGCGTCTTCAAAGTGGAAGGAACAATCCTTGAAGTTGAGTTGCCCGAAAAAATAGGACCCCTCAGTAAAGCGGTCTTTGAATGCGAATTTGAGGGTCAAGTACCCGTTCAAGTGCGCCGCTCGGGACGCAACAGCAAGGAAGGCGTTGACTATTCGATGGCGCAATGGTATCCCAAAATGAGCGAATATGACGAGCAAGGTTGGCATCCAAACCCTTACGTGGCGCGTGAATTTTACGGCATTTGGGGCGATTTTGACGTGACCATCAACATTGATAAAAAATTCACTTTGGGTGGAACGGGCATTCTTCAAAACCCTTCGGAAATTGGCAAAGGTTACGCCGAAAAGGCCCCCTCAGCATCAGAGGCAAAAAATGGCAAATTAGCATGGCATTTCAAGGCGCAGAACGTTCACGATTTTATGTTTGGCGCCGACGCGGATTACAAACACGTGACGAAAAAAGCGGATGATGGCACGTTGATGCATTTTTTTTACATTCCTTCGGAAAAAACCGAATCGTGGGAAAAATTGCCCGACGCGATGGCTAAGGTTTTCGCTTTTTCGGCGAAGCATTATGGTCAATATCCGTACTCCGATTTCAGTTTCGTGCAAGGCGGTGACGGCGGTATGGAGTACGCAATGTCAACACTCATCACGGGCGAGCGAAATTTTCAGTCATTGGTTGGCGTTTCGGTGCATGAATTGATGCACTCTTGGTATCAAGGTGTTTTGGGTTCAAATGAAAGTTTATACTCATGGATGGATGAAGGCTTCACGAGTTTTTCTTCAAATTACATCATGAATGATTTGAAAAAACAGAAAATGATGCCCGCCAATATGAAACCCGAAGACGACCCGATGGAAGACGATGTGGCAGGTTATTGCCGCTATTCGCAGTCGGGAAAAGAAGAGCCGCTTTCGACGCATTCCGACCATTTTAACACAAATACCGCGTTTTCAGTCGGTTCTTACGTGAAAGGAGCGACTTTTTTGCAACAAATTAAGTACATTATTGGCGAAGATGATTTCAATAAAGG
>JAYUKJ010000553.1:0-3542 GCA_043764555.1 Saprospiraceae bacterium | reverse complement strand
GACTAAACGTGGCGTTAGAATTGACAACCAACGTCAACGGACGACGGCGCAACCACGTTGGCACGTTTTGCATATTAAAATCAATTGTTAACTGATTGCCACTCAAAGTTGCCGTGTAAGTTGCCGTTTGGCGCATTGTTAGATAGTCCGCAACTTCTTGAAGCGGGGCCATCCACATTCTGTCCGAGCCGTTTTTGCCCCAACTATTCGCAATCCGCTCAACGTGGTTGCGAAAATTATTGAAGTTCAAACCAGACGAACTGCCGAAATTATCAATGTGGTGCGTGAATTCATTGTACCAAATCCGCTCGCCCGCTGCCGCCCGATTGGCGACCGTTCCGATTTGATTGGCACCCGAATTGATTTGATTGTCGGCTTCCATCCGATGCACCACTTGCCCATTAAAATTAATGTCATTGGCAACCGACAAACCACCAATCCCGACGCAATTAGCCGACTGGTCGAAGACGATTTTCTGCCCTTGTGCGTACGCAATGTCTTGATAATACGTATCGCCCGAAGGGACGACAAACAAAGGCATTTCGATTTTATTACGCGTTTTATTGCGTGTTTCGGGCAAATTTCGATTGATTTCGTTGATATAATCCGTTGCCGTCATGGCGCCAAGCCAACGGGCGCGGTGCGTAAAACTGTGGTTGAAAACGTCCCAGCCTTTGCTGTACAAATCGTCCAATTGGGTCCACGTCATGACGCTCGGCACGTCGCCACCGTGGTTGTCGATGCCCGTTCCGCCCGCCGCGTTCCACGCAATGCCCGCGCGAAAAGGCACCGCATTGCCGCAACCGTCGGTGAACGACAGACCGCTGTAAGTGGTTCCGTTGCCCGCCACAAAACCGCCTTGCAAAGCGGGTAAGCCGCACGTGTAAGCGTCCACACTGTTGTCGTCGAAGGTAAAACTGTAAGCAAAATCCTTGTCGTAGCGCAAAATTGCCTTTGATACTGAGGGGGTACTATTTGGCACGTTGTCGAGATAAATGACAATGCGTTGGGTGAAAGCAAGCGTCGTTAATAAGCTGAATGCAGTGGTGAGTAAAATCCTGGTCATTAAGATGTTTGTTATTTTGTCTGATTAATAAGTTTGTCATTTTGGAAACGGGAGGAAACGACTGTGCAAGAACTTATTATTTACGCGACTGCGCAAGAAAAGCGCGCATTGAAACGCGACGGATGCCATAATTCACGCGTTTATGGTAGATAATAAATAAGAAAATAGGCTGTTATGAAGGATAGATTGGGCGTAAAAAAGCCGATAAAGCGACCCGCGAACGCTTACTTTGGGCATAAAAAAATTCCGAATGTCCTTCATCAGAACATTCGGAACCCTTCCTATTTAGGCGTCATTCAAAAAATATTCTACCCATCTTGACAATTCTATTTCCTTTACTCAGCGTTGATTTATCCTTAAATAATTCATTATTTCTCGAATAATTCGTCTTGATTAAAGAAAATATAATCACCAATATGGGTACACTATTTTTTGAATGACGCCTTATCATTTTCACTTTCCTAAAAAAGCCATGTGATATAAGTAGTCGGACTCAAAAAGGCTTAAAAATGGGTTTTATACTGAGGGGTCCCTCGAGCGTATTTTTTTGCAGAAAAAGCTGCACGCGTTCAATAAAAAACGTCGAAAAAAGGCAACATTCCTTTTTCCGACGTTTCGTTTCTCTAATTATTGGTACGATTGATTTTAGTCGCAAGGCAATAGTTAGTTATCAAATTCAATTTTTACTAATGTGTTAATGGCTTAAATTGAATTATTTGTGAATTCTATTCATCATCTTCATCATCGTCCATCGGCTCGATTTTGACAGGCGCAGTTGCAAGTTTAGCGAGGATTTCTGCTTCCATCTCAGCGCCCGCTTCTGGGTTGTCTTCGATAAAGAGCTTCGCACCTTCACGTCCTTGAGCGATTTTGGCGCCTTTGTAAGCATACCAAGCACCCGATTTTTGAACAACGTCCATCTCAACGCCCAAGTCGATGATTTCGCCTGATTTTGAAATGCCCGTACCGAACACGATGTCAAATTCTGCGGTGCGGAAAGGTGGTGCCAATTTGTTTTTCACAACCTTTACTTTCACGTGGTTTGCCGTCAAAGTGCCGTCTTTATCCTTAATTGCCGAACCCGATTTACGGATGTCAAGGCGAATTGACGCATAAAATTTCAACGCGTTACCGCCCGTTGTCGTTTCAGGATTACCGAACATAACGCCGATTTTTTCGCGTAACTGATTGATAAACACGCAGCAGCAGTTCGTCCGACCGATGGAAGCGGTCAATTTACGCAAGGCTTGCGACATCAAACGGGCTTGAAGACCCATTTTAGATTCACCCATTTCGCCTTCGATTTCGGCGCGTGGTGTCAAGGCTGCAACCGAGTCAATGACCACGATGTCAACCGCACCTGAGCGAATCAAATTTTCGACGATTTCAAGCGCTTGCTCACCGTTATCGGGTTGCGAAATCAACAAATTATCGACATCCACGCCCAATGCTTCGGCGTAAAAACGGTCGAAAGCGTGTTCCGCATCGACGATTGCCGCGATGCCGCCTTTCTTTTGACATTCCGCAATCATGTGGATGGCCAAAGTCGTTTTACCTGACGATTCTGGTCCGTAGATTTCAACGATACGTCCTTTCGGAACGCCGCCGATGCCGAGAGCGATGTCCAAACCAAGTGAACCCGTCGAAATCGTTTCGATTGGAATAACTTGTTGTTCTCCAAGCCGCATCACTGTTCCCTTGCCGTATGTTTTGTCCAAACGGTCAAGTGTTAATTGAAGCGCTTTGAGTTTTGAGTCTTTTTCTTTGTCGATTGCAATTTTCTCTTTGCTATCTCCTTTTTCTTTGTTAACTGCCATTTTTTGAAATTCAATTTTTATTAATTCGTTTTAAATACTTTGTTTTAAATTGATGCCACAAAGCTAACATTTTGTTTTTTAATTGCAAAACTATTTTTTACTTTTTTTTCAAAATAAAAAAAATAAAAAAAGGACCCTTCAGTATGCACGGCTTTTTGAACTAAAAACGCGCTATTTCGTTTGGTTTTAGAGTATAGTTTGTCCAAAGATTGCGCAGATTAACGCAGATTTTATCTTTTAGAATACGCGTCAATCCGCGTAATCTGTGGATATACTCACCTTTTTACTTTATTTTGAATTTAAAAAAACGGCGAAACCACACGTATATATAACGTGTGGTTTTTTCAAAAAAAGAACATGGAAAATAAAAATTACCTTATCGTCGGCGGCAGTTCGGGCGTTGGCGCAAGCCTCGCCGCAATGCTCACTGAGAAGGGCGCAAACGTTTACACGGCGTCGCGTCATGCGGGAGAAACGCATTCGGTGGCGCATCTCGTTTTTGATGCACAACAAGCTGATTATCAGATGTTTGCAACGTTGCCCGATGTCATTCATGGCGTGGTTTATTGCCCCGGGACGATTAATTTAAAGCCGTTTAATCGCTTGTCAATGACGGATTTTCAGACTGATTTGCAAGTCAATTTTCTCGGTGCGGTCGG
>JAYUKJ010000552.1:0-12512 GCA_043764555.1 Saprospiraceae bacterium | reverse complement strand
CGCTCGATTTTCCCAAAATCTTATGACCCCGACCGTGAAATTCCCGTTGAATTAATTCTCCAAATCCTCGAAAATGCCAACGCGGCGCCTTCACATCGCTTGACGGAGCCTTTTAGAGCCGATATACTGAGGGGTCCTTATCGACAAGCACTCGCCGATTTTACGTTGGAAGACCACGTGCATAGCACGCCGATTGAAGCGCAAAATGAGCTAAAAATGAAGAAAATTCAAGAAAATCCGCTGTTATCGAACGTTGTTATTGCCTTAAAAATGAAACGACATGGCGATTTAGTACCTGAATGGGAAGAAATTGCCGCAGTCGCCATGGCAAGGATTCCAAATTTTTGAAATAAAAAAACGCCAACACTTTACAGTGTCGGCGTCCAATGAAAAACATAAAAATACCCCTATTTGTCGTTTCTCTTTTTCTTTTTTCACCAAGAGGCATGGCTCAAAAGATTTATGTATGCTTGTGCTACCTAATTTTCAATTGACTAAAGTCTGTGTTTCTTCCGTTTGATTAGAAGACTGTAACGCTACTATTTTTGCGTTTGACTTATACTTCTTTACTTTCCAAATATGGTGCCAACTGGGGTTTTATGGCTCAAAATAAAATTAGGCATTTTATAAACAATTGATTTTCAACAATTTAAAAACACCTTTTAGTATAAAACACCTTCTGAACACTTTTTTACTCAAAAAATACTCAAAATACTGAGGAGTCCTTTTTCATGATGGATGTAAAAAAAATAGCACAACTAACGGGGCATCAAGCCGCCGTTTTTGCCGTCGGCCAAGGACGGACACCGCAGCACATCATCTCGGGTGCGGGCGATGGCTGGCTCGTGGAATGGGATTTGGCGACGCCCGACGTTGGACGATTATTGGCGAAGGTCGAACGAAATATTTTTTCGTTGCAATATCTGAAACATCAAAACCGCATCATCGTGGGCGATATGGACGGCGGCGTTCGGTTTGTTGACCTCGATAATCCAGAAAAAACGTTGAATATCAAACACCATTCTAAAGGCTGTTTTGATATTCAATTATTCGAAAATCAATTATTTACGATTGGTGGTGAAGGAACAATTACGCGGTGGTCGGTTGACGAAAGTCGGTCTTTGGAGAGTTTACAGCTATCGACAAAAAGCCTTCGGGCGCTCGATATTTGCGTAGAAAAACGCGAAATCGCCGTCGGTTCGAGCGACGGAAACGTCTATTTTTTAGATTTGGACACGTTTGATTTGAAAAAAACGGTCAAAACTGCCCACTCTAATTCCATCTTTGCCGTCCGTTACACACCCGACGGGCAGCACCTTTTGACGGGCGGACGCGACGCTTTTTTGAAATTATGGCAACTCGGAAACGGTGAAGCTGAACCGGTTTTTGGCGTTGCTGCGCATCTTTTCACGCTCAACTCAATCGTCTTTCATCCAACAAGACCGACGATTTTTGCGACCGCAAGCCGCGATAAAACGATTAGAATTTGGGAAACAGAGATTCCAAATTCCAAATTTCAAATTTCAGATCCCAATTTAAGCAGCGTTCAAATTTCAAGCTTTAAACTTGTGAAAGTCGTTGACACGATTCGGTCGGGTTGCCATATTCGTTCGGTCAATCGGTTGTTTTGGTCGCCTTTTGGCGATTATTTGGTGTCGGTGAGCGACGATAGAAGTCTGATAATTTGGTCAATTGCATAGCGCCAAAACCCATTTAGATTTTTTTCAAGAAGATTTTTACCTAAATTATCCCATTTACCAATCGAAAAAACTATCTTTGCGCTCGCTTTTGAGAATTTATAAAACAAGAGGCAGAAAATGGCTATTTTGAAGGAATATACGCTCCCGATTCAAGGGTTGAAGAACGGCATACATCGGTTTAAATACGATGTGGATGCCGATTTTTTCACCCATTTTGAAGGGTCGCCGATTCAAAACGGGCGATTTGATTTGTCGGTTGAATTGGACAAACGTGATTCTTTTTTTGAATTAACGTTTGACTTTCAAGGTTTTACGCATACAGAATGTGACCGATGTACCGCAAATATTCAATTACCCTTCGGTGGTTCCGAAAAATTAGTTGTTAAGCGGACGCAAGAAGATATTGAGGAAGACATCGACATCGTGTTTTTATCGCCTGATGCGCATGAATTTAATATTGCGCAATACGTTTATGAGTTTATTTGCCTGTCAATGCCGTTTAATAAGACGTATGATTGCGACAGCGAAAATCCAAAACCGTGCGACGTGAAAATTTTGACGGTGTTGGGACTTTTAGACACCCCCTCAGTATCGGAGGAAAAAAATGACAAAAAAAATCCATTTGATGGATTACAAAATATTTTCAGTGACAATTGATTGGCTAAAAACACACCCTTAATGATTCCGAATTAAGGACGGTATTTCAACCGATTGTCCAATAGTAATTAATTTAAAATTATCAATTTAAAAAAAATATCGAGCCATGCCAAATCCTCGTAACAGACATTCCCGTCAACGCAAGCGCACGCGTCGCGCACATGACGGCATCGCACTTCCGACATTGACGAACTGCAAAACAACGGGTGAAGTTCACCTTCGTCACCGTGCTTACAAGCACGAAGGCAGCCTTTACTATAAAGGTATGGTGATTGTCAAAGCGAAAGAAGTCGCGACTTCAGAAGACTAATTCGACCTAAAACGTTGATAGTCAAAGACATAAAAATACCCGTTAGACCGTTAAACGTCAACGGGCTTTTTTGTTTAGATTTAAAGTGTCTAAAGATTTGACAATTTTTTGAAAGTTATCAAATCTAAAACAATGCTGGCACAACGTTTCCACGTTTAGTTTCGTTTAGGCTCTGATTTTAACAAAAAATACGCGTTTATTTAAGAAGTAAAAACTACTTTTGCAATTCTTATGGAAAAAATGAAACTGAAAATACTTTTATTTGGTCTTTTGGCACTTGTGACGATGGGGTCGTGCAAGTCCGAATTTGACAAATTGCGCTCGTCGGGTGACGTAAAAATGCTCACCACCAAAAGCCTTGTATACTATGAAAAAGGCGAATGGACGAAAGCGCAAACCATCTTTGAACTCATCATGCCGAGCCTTAAAGGACAAGCACAATTGGAAGAAATATCGTATAAATACGCTTATACGCACTTCAATTTGCGGAGCTATCAATCGGCAAATTTTTATTTCAAAAATTTCTCGAACACTTTTAGCAATTCAACTTTTCGAGAAGACGCTGAATTTCAAGCCGCTTTTTCGGAATACAAACAGTCGCCTTCTTTCCGCCTCGACCAAGAAAGTTCGACAAAAGCGATTGAAGGATTTCAATATTTTGCGAACAATTTTCCCGAAAGTAAGCGGGTGAAGGAATGCAATAAATTGATTGACGAATTGCGCGGAAAAATGCAGAAAAAAGCGTTTGACGAAGGCGTTTTGTATTATGCTATTCAAGAATATCAAGCGTCTATCACGGTTTTTGATAATTTGTTAAAAGAATTTCCTGACATTGCGGACGTTGAGCAAATTCGTTTTTTGATTCTGAAAGGTGAATATTCATGGGCGGAGAATTCGGTTTACGAAAAACAAGCCGAACGTTACAAGCTCGTTGTGGAAAAATATAAGGATTTTAACGATAAATTTCCCAAAAGTAAATATAAAAATGCTGCTGAAACGTATTTGAAAAACGCCAATGCGAAGATTAAAAGCCTCGCTGTAAAATAAAAAAAATTGAGTCATGTCAGATATCAAAACTAAAGTTCAGGGCGTTGACCCGAACATCCAAGCCCGTAATATCGGTGCGATTATCAAGCCAACGAACAATATTTACGAGTCGTTGAGCATCATTACGCGTCGTTCAAAGCAATTGTCAATTGATTTGAAACACGAACTCAATCAAAAACTCCAAGAGTTTACGATTAACACCGACACGATTGAAGAAATTCAAGAAAACAAAGAACAAATCGAAATCTCGAAGTTCTACGAACGCTTGCCAAATCCTTCAGTTATCGCGCTCGACGAGTTCTTGAAGGGCGAAATTCACTACCGCTACGGTTCGCAGCCGCAGCCGCCCGTGGAAGACAAAAAGAAAGTGAAGTAAAACCTTTTCAAAGGTTAAAACAAAGAAGCCCGACGCGTCAAACGTCGGGCTTCTTTGTTTTGAAAAGTCGATTTAGGGACCCCTCAGTATTTTAAGGCTATTCCACAAATTTAGCTAAATTTATGGAATAGGCTAAAAAAATCCGTGAACCTGATTTTATCTCCCAAAGGGACCCCTCAGTATAAAACGCTTTTTTTAGCGTTTTGCCTTAAAAAAATCCTTGATTAGCACGCTCGCTTCCTCTTGAAAAATGCCCATTTCTACTTTCGTTTTAGGATGTAATAATTCTTTTCCGAAACGCATAAAACCCCGTTTATCGTCGCTTGCTGCGTAAACAAGCCGCCCCAATTGCGCCCATGCCAAAGCACCCGCGCACATAACGCAAGGTTCTAAAGTGACAAATAATGCACATTCATCCAAATATTTAGTGCCTAAGTGTTCGGAAGCAGCGGTCAAAGCAATGATTTCGGCGTGGGCCGTAACATCAGAAAGGCGTTCCGTAAGGTTGTGTCCGCGCGCGATGATTCTGCCGTCGCAGACAATGACGGCGCCGACGGGAACTTCGCCCGCTTCGGCTGCTTTGCGCGCTTCGGCAAGCGCTTGTTGCATAAAATACGTATCAGTCATAGAGTGAAAAGCGAAAAGTGGAAAATGAAAAATGAAAAATGAAAAATGAAAAGTGTGCAAAAAAAAATGTCTCGACCTAATGATTAGGTCGAGACATTCTAACAACAAATTATAATCCCATGAACATATACTTTAAAGCTCTTATACAGCTTCTAAATCTCTTTTAAAAAAAATCAGCAATCGTCCCAATGTCTAAATCTAAACATCGGGACGATTTACCCGACAACAAATTATAATCCCATGAACATATATTTTAAAGCTCTTTAGCTTTTAAGTCTCTTTCAAAAAAATCAGTCAGTCGTCACGTTTCAAAAAAACGGGACGACTATCCCGACAGCAATTTATAATCCCATGAACATATACTTGTGTAGTTTTTATTCAATTGTGTAATGTCTTTCTTTTGATGATACAAAGGTGCGTCATGAAAATTCACTGTGCAAGAACAAAAAACAGCCATTGTGAAAAGTTATTTTATCTTTTTTCAAAACTTTAGGCGTGATTCTCGAAGAATTTAAAATCAATTTTTATTGATAATCAATTAGTTATGCTCATTTAAAGCGTGGACGCGAATGAGCAATTGTGAAAAATAAGTTTTTTAAAGTTTTTTTTTATTTCAAAAAAAAATAAAAAAAAAGGGAGAAATATTTTCTGGAATAGAAAAAAGCACCAAAAAGGCTTAAAAACAGCGATTTCACGAATTTAAAAAATTAATATTTCTTTTTAGTCCGTCAAACTTTGCGCGCTTGACGGCAGATTTTTTGAAGACTTCTTTGAAAACATCGGTCGTAATGTCCAACCATTCCTCGCGCGTCATTGTGAGAAGCTCAGGATGTGGCTCAAACTGCGGCTCGTCGTGCGGCTTTGAAAACCGATTCCACGGACAGACTTGTTGGCAAATGTCGCAACCGAACATCCAACCTTCCATTTTATCTTTATACTGAGGGGGTAGTTTTTCGTCGCGGAGTTCAATTGTCAAATAAGAAATGCATTTTGAACCGTCCATCAGATAGCCATCGGGCGCAATCGCCTCGGTCGGGCAAGCGTCGATGCAGCGGCGACAAGTGCCGCAATAATCTTTCATCGGCGTGTCAGATGTAAGTTCTAAATCTAATATCAATTCGGCAAGAAAAAAATAAGAGCCGCGTTTGGGATTAATCAATAGCGTGTTTTTGCCAATCCAACCCGTTCCACTTCGGCGCCCCCAATCGCGTTCCATGACGGGCGCTGAATCCACAAAAGCGCGACCGCTCACTTCGCCGATGTTGTCGGCAATGAAATTTAATAATTCTTTTAGTTTATCTTTTACGACAATATGATAGTCGGCACCATACGCGTATTTAGATATTTTCGGTGCATCGGCGTCAGTTTGTTCGGCGTCCGTAAAATAATTATAGGTCAAAGAAATGACCGATTTAGCGCCGTCAACGAGTTGCCGCGGGTCAATCCGTTTGTCAAAATGATTCGCCATATACCCCATTTTGCCGTGCAAATTAGCGTTTAACCACGCTTCAAGGCGGCGTGCTTCTTCGTCCATGCGTTGTGCACGGGCAATACCGACGAATTCAAAGCCTAATCGGTGTGCCTCTTGACGGATGAGTGCCGTGTGTTTTTGAATCACTTTTGGATAACTTTATGGATTTTTTATTAAAAAAATCGCTTTTATACTGAGGAGTCCTTGTAGCGCGTACGTGGCACGTCTAAAATCGGAAATTTGTCTATTTAACAAGAATTTCACGCGTAAACCAGCCAATACCAATACCAAAATCGACCAAATTCCCCCGCCGTCCATCCTTGAAATTTGCCATATTGACGGCAAAACGCAAGCGGATAAGCGTTGTGTTTAAGCGCAACGTTCCCCAATCGTTCAACGCTTTTTGCTTCCAATTTAGGTCAACCGACGCACCGACTGTGGGCAAAAATGAGGGTATATTGAGTGTACTTTCGTTTTCGTCTTCGGAAGGTAAGGTTAAAAAATTGGCGCTGAAACCGATAAATGGCGTGAAAGTCAAACGCTCCTCCTCAACAAGCCGATAAGCCGCATAGAATGCGAAACTATTAAGCATAATTGCCGTGTCTTTAGCCCAATAATTGCCATCATATTCAAAACTTTTGCGCAATTTAGACCCGCGAAGCGTACCTGAAAGACCACCACCCCAACGGTTTTTATAGACTTCCAAATGTCCCGTCAACTGAAACATCGGACTCAAATAGCGATTGAGCGCATCGGTCGAAACTGCCGCGCCGGTGTGTGCGGCGAAAAGGGCAAACGCGCGTTTTTTATTAAAAAATGGTGTCCATTCCGCAGGTTTTTTCGATTGCACGAGGTCATTAAGTTGTTGATTGTACAATTCGTCTTTATAAATTGACGGAAAAGCGCCGTACAAAACGGCTAATTTCATCGGTTTCCACATCGGTTTGAAAGACTTCATTGTCGAAAAAACGTACAAGGCTTCGGCATCAATTTCGGGTGAAACGGGGTCAATTATTTCTATATCTTTAATATTGCCAAGTGTATCTACCGTAAAACCAATCATTCCTTCTCCGCCTTGCTCATTTTCAAGTGAAATTTTCGGAAATATAAATTCTGCTTTAAAGTTTTTTTTAAAGGTCGCAATGCCCCCTTCAAACTCGGGTAAGCCATCCGAAGCATCAAGAATTGGCGGAGCGGTCGCGTTGTAACGGGCGATTGAAATAACGCCGTTTCGTTGCGCCACGGCGTTTTGAAAAAGTAAAGAAAGGAAGAGGAAAAAAAGTGCCTTTTTCATGTGTAAGATTTCGGATTTTTTATTAAAAAATTGCGTTTTGATACGGGCAAAAGTAGTTAGAAACGCCTGAATTGTCAAAAAAAATAAATAGCTGAGTTCACCTCTTTTTTACGCATCTTTAAGATAAAAACGCCTCGCAAATAAGTTTTGCAAGGCGTTTTTTAGCATTTATACTGAGGGGTCCTAAAATCTGCTAACTTTACGAAATCTCTGGCAACCAACCGTCAATCTCTTTATCTTTGGAGTGAAAATTCACGCCGATACCGATGATTATTTTGTTGTCCGCACGGTATTTATCCGCATATTTTTTGTCTTTTATTTGTTGCAGAGCCTCCTCTGCCGTCCGATTAAACTTAAATTCAAAAATAAAAACGTGGGTTGCCGTTTCCACAACACTATCTGCACGTCCTCTCGAACTATGTACTTCGCTTTTGATATAGACCCCTAACAATTGAAAAATAAAGTGAATCAAACCGTGAAAAAGTCCTTCCGATTTTTTGTCATACGCCTCCGACGGTAAACCCGACAATAAGGCATTGAGAAGTGTTTTAACGCGGTCGAGGTCAGCTTCGTTAAAGGCTTTAAGCAAATCTCGATTCGTCACACCCGCACCGCTTCGGTGTTCATTTTTCGCCAAACTGTCAATCATGTAGCTGTACATACTGTCCCGAATTTCATTGTTGGGATAATCCAAAACCATTTCTCGCGTCGAGCGGTCAATGGATTTCACGGTCAAATAACCCGTTTGGAACAATAAAGGCACTAAATCGAGGTTTTCGATGTCGTATTTTTCTAATTCTAAAATATTTATTTTGGTATTTTCAACGTCAAATAGGGTGCGCTCTTTCATGATTTTGTACAAGAAACTCGGCATTCCCGACGTGAACCAAAAATTTAGAAACCATTTTTGGTCTAAGAAATTTAGAATTCCAAACGGATTATAGAGCGTCGTTTTACCATCCCAACTGAAACCATTGTACCACAAACGCATGGATTCCAAGAGTTCTTCGCGGCTCATTTCGAGGGTTTCTTGCGCCGCTTGAAGGTGTTCTTCAAAATAAAATTCTAATTCTTGCTGCGTATAACCCAGCGCCGTCGTAAAATTAGGGTGAATCGTAAGGTCGGTAACGTGGTTCAAATCAGAAAAAATGGACACTTTTGAAAACTTAGACACACCCGTCACGAAGAAAAACCGCAAATAAGCCTCCGAATTCTTCAAAACGGAATAAAACGTTTTCATGATTTTTTGATTAATACGCGCTTGTGGCAAATCGCCCGTTTCCAAATAATCAATGATGGGTTTGTCGTATTCATCAATTAAAAGGACAATTCTGCCCGATTTTGCGTATAATTTTTTCAAAAATTCTTCAAATTGTGTTTTATAGTCCTTTTCAAAAAGTTCAATATTGTACGTTTCTGCCCAATTTTTCAGGGCGTAAGAAATTGCGCCATCTAAGCCCAATCCTTGATAACTCATGGCATCAAAAGACAAATGAACGACAGGATAAGTCTTTGACCAATCCCATTTATCGTGAATCCAAAGCCCTTTAAAAAGGTCTTCGCTGCCCAAAAACAGTTCTTTAAGTGTTCCAAGCAACAATGATTTGCCGAAACGTCGGGGACGAGACAGAAAATAATGACCCGTTTTGTTCGCAATGGCGTGAACAAATTGTGTTTTATCTACATAGATATAATCCTCTTCCCGTATTCTTTTAAAGGTTTGAACGCCTAACGGTAAACTTTTCATCTATTACTTTTTTTGTGAAACACAAAATTACAACTATTTTTTCAAAAGCAATTTACACGTAGTCGGCAACTAAAGTTGCAGCTATAAACGACGCGGCAACTAAAATTGCCGACAATATCACAATTTTTAACGATTTTTGCCTGCCATACTGAGGGGTCTCTTTCACTAATCTTCGTCATCCGCTTTCAAACGCTCAGCCGTATCTGCGACGCGTAAAGCTTCCAAAATACCATCAATTTCACCTTCAATCACTTTATCGAGGTTGAAATTTTTGTTATCGCCTTCCAAACGGTGGTCAGTCACGCGATTTTGGGGAAAATTGTACGTCCTAATTTTGTCTGAACGGTCGCCCGAACCAATGAGCGAACGGCGTTTTGAGGACACTTCCGAATCGTGCGCTTGTTGTTGCGCTTCGCGAATTTTGGCGTACAAACGCTGCATTGCCAATTCACGGTTTTGAATTTGAGAACGTCCGTCTTGACATTCAGAGACAACACCCGTCGGTAAATGCACAATCCGAACCGCCGATTCTGTCTTGTTAATGTGCTGTCCACCCGCGCCAGATGCGCGAAAAACGTCAATTCTAAGGTCTTCTCGGCGAATATTTAGGTCTTCCATCTCCAATTTTGGCATCACGGCAACCGTTGCGGCGGATGTATGCACGCGCCCTTTCGACTCCGTTTCGGGAATCCGTTGCACACGGTGCGCGCCTGATTCAAACTTCAATTTGCCATAAACGTCTTCGCCCGAAATCTCCAAAACGAGTTTTGAATAACCGCCCGCACCGCCTTCGGTAATCTCCAAAGCATCCACTTTAAAGCCTTGACGGTCGAAAAACCGTTGGTACATTCGATACAAATCGCCCGCAAAAAGACTCGCTTCGTCGCCGCCCGTACCCGACCGAATCTCAAAAAGCACGTCTTTTGAGTCTTCAGGGTCTTTGGGAATCAACAAAACCTTGATTTCTTCGTCCAATTCGGCAATTTGAGGGTTCACTTCATTGAGTTCTTCCCAAGCCATGTCGCGGAGTTCGTGGTCGTCCAACATTTCCTTTGCTTGTCCTTGTCGGTCGAGCAAAACGGCGTATTTTTTATAGACTTCCACAATCGGTTGCAGGTCTTTGTAATCCTTATTTATCCGTTTAAACTTGTCCATATCGGTGATTACTGAGGGGTCGCTCAGTTGTTCTTCGAGATGCACGTAGCGGTCGGCAATTGCTTTTAATTTATCTAACATATTTTTTTTATTTCAAATTCCAAGGATTCCAAATTTCAAGGATTCCAAATTTCAAGGATTACAAATTTCAAGGATTACAAATTTCAAGGATTACAAATTCCAAGGATTCCAAATTCCAAGGATTCCAAATTTCAAGGATTCCAAATTTCAAGGATTACAAATTTCAAGGATTCAGACTTGGAATCTCTGGAATTTGGAATCCTTGGAATCCTTGGAATCCTTGGAATTTGGAATTATTTCAAAGACTGTTCAATGTCTGTAATGACCTTCAAAGTGCGGTCGTAAATGCCCGTTGCGCCGCCTTCCGAGTCTTGTCCCGCGAAGAGGGCAATCTCGCAGTCATTCAATATTTTAATAAAGTTATCAATATATAAGTGATTGATTTTCAAAGAACTCAATTTTTCACGCACGTTTGATTTTGAGAATTCAGCCAACGGCATTTGAAATTTATCGCTGATATAATTGAACAAACTTTTCGATACTTCTTCGTAAAACAGTTCCCGATTGCCTTTTGCCAAAAAATCTTGGGCAACCGCCAATCGTTGTTCCGCCACTTTGGGCGCATTTTCTTGACGCAGCAAAGTCGCATCGCGGCGGCTTTGTTGCAACTGAATTTGTTTTAATACAAGTGCCAATCCGAACAGCAAAAACGGTGCAATCAACAACGCCCAAAAGAGCAACGAATTGTAAAACGACCCCGTTCCTGTCGTTAAAAAAGTCGCCAATTTCAGTCCTTTAATGTCTTGTTGACGGTCTTGAATCAGCGTTGTCGCTTTGTTCAAGCCTTGTTGGATTTTCAACAAAAAAGTCGTGTCAATTGTCCGAAAAAGGGACCCCTCAGTATTAACGTAAGAAAATGCCGCTTTTAAGCTAAAATCACCCGCTCGCTTTGGCACAATCAAATATTCAATTTCTTTCACGGTCTGCCATTCGCCTTGATTTTCAATGCTTTGCTCTTTCAAAATCTTTGGTTCATAAATTTCTAAGCCGTCAACGGGCGCAATTTTAGGCGCTGTCCAACGTTTGGCGTCGCCATTTCCAGTAACGATTAAACGGAGAGACAGGGCATCATCAGTCGTGGCTTCCGTTTTTGAAATAGAAAATGCCGCTTGAAAATCGCCCACGCCGCCCGAAAAACTCGGCGGTTGGCTGGACGGAAAAGGTTTAATATTGAAAATTAAAGCGTTCGCGGTCACCACTTTTTGTTCCAAATCAGGTGACGAAAAAAACTGCCCAAACGGGTCTTCGTCTCTTCCACCGCGACCGCGACTTTCTTTCACAATGCTCACTTGAAGCGTCAACGGCTCGATGCCCAAAGTGCCTTCACGTTGCGGAAAAAGCGCAATTCTTTGCAAAATACGCGTCAAATAAGTCTTTCCACCGATTTCTACACGGTTGTCGGAGCGTGTATAATCGTTGACATCCAATTTATAAAAACCGTCATACGTTGCTTCGCTAATGCGGCTCACGCCACTCAAATTGACGCGGGTATAGAGTTTATAATCGACCACAATTTGCTGCCCAACGCGTCCTTCCATCGTCGAAGCCTCCGCCCGAACGAAGACATCATCTTTGCCCGAACCCGTCGTCGAAATTGTCTGTTTTTTACCTTTTGAGACCGAAATACTGAGGGGGTCGGTTCTGAGCATTTTTCCATTTGCCGTGATTATCGCTACACCAAGCGTAAAAACGCCTTCTTTTTTGGCTTGCAACACATAACTATACGTCTCGCTACTCGACGCAGTGCCGTTCACCATTGTCATAGAATTCATCCGATTTGGACCACTTACCACGTTAAATTCGCCAAAAGAAGGCGGTCGAAAGCCTTGTCCTTGCGCGTTTTTCAAGGAAAATTGAAGCTCAAAAACTTCACCAATCGCCGTTTGCTTGGCATCGGTTGATGCCGTAAAAGTGGTTTGCGCGGTGAGCGTAAATGGGAAAAAAAGTAGGAGAAATAAGTAGAAAAATGATTTCATAAATTAAAATGATTTCAGATTTCAAATTCCAGACGTCAAATGCCTGATGTCAAATCGGGCGTTTGGAATTT
>JAYUKJ010000551.1:0-12544 GCA_043764555.1 Saprospiraceae bacterium | reverse complement strand
CCTTCGACGGGCGTAAGTGAGTGATTTTCGCCTTCTTCCGAATTTTCCATCGCAGCAATTTCGTAAAATACTTTTTTCGCATCAGTTGACCGACTGCTAATCTGTTGCGCATTTTGGTCAAACGATTTAAACAAATATTTATCCGTTTTGCTGTCGAAAAATTTAATCAAAATCAAATCTCCGTTGTAAGCCGCTTCCAAAGCAATGAGGTCGTCTTGCGACGAAAACTTTTTGGTACTGAGGGGACTCAAATTTTGGTCGTAGATATTAAGTTGATAATTACGCGTCTTTTTATCTTTTTTGTCAAGTTGGTAAAAAGAATAATAACCCGTTGTGTTATTGTCTTTGATAATCGCCCCCGTTCCGCGTGTCGTGGCTTTGAGAACATTATCTAAAACTTGTTTTTGTGCTTGAACGCCCAAGCACATAAAGGCGATGCTGAAAAGCAATACGATTTTTTTCATACCTGAAATTAGTAATTGAGAATAAATTAAAGAAATAAGTGAACAATTTGATTACATTTTTGAAACTTTATCTGCATGAAATCCATTTTTAAACGATTTTAGATACATGGATTTATACAGTTTAAAGTCCGCTTGCTGCCCCGCATTTTTAGCGGCTACCAATATGTTGTATAGAAAAAACGCATCCGTCAACAGATTTTTATCTTGTTTACTCAAATATTGATAATTGACCGAAGCTATTTCACCCAAAGACATACTATTCAAAAAACGCAAAAAAGGCAAATACCCTTTGGACTGTGTCTTAGTGGGAATTGCCACTAATTTGGATAAAGTATGCGTTTTTTGTCCTTCGTACACCGTATTCAAACACTGTCCGACTAAGGCAATAAGGAAAATATTATTGGGGTGATTTTGTAAGGATTTAAGCGTTTGAAATAAGCAATAATCAATATTATCTGAGTCGTAAGCGGCGATTAAGGTTTCATATTCCGCTTTGGAACGTAAACCATCAAATAGAGCGTCAGATTGCGGATTGTTAATATTTGACAGGGTTGCGAGATTTTTGCAATAATTTATTGCCAATGCGGCACGTTTGACGCAAGAAGGGTGCGTTTTCAACGAATCTTTATTGAATTCACCCTCAAAAACCCGCTTACCACTGCTGAACATGGTCTCTTCTTCCTCAATCCAGCTTTTTTTGAATTTATACTGAGGGGTGCTAAAAACGCTTGTTAAATCAAAATTCGGCGTGTAAATAAGCGAATCAATTTGGTCTAACATCAACAAACACGCCGCCGATTCCTTAGGATTGTAACGCGTATTAAGCAAATATTTGACGGCTAACGAATCTGCTTGTTCCTCATAATCACGACCGTGCCGACGGTTATCGTAAACCGCCGTTTTGAGATAAGCCTCCGCTTGTTCGTAGGTATTGTATTCAGATTTAGCGATTTCTTTTAATTTGTCCTGCCCGCGTTTTGAGTACAACATATCAAACATTTTTTTTACGCTTTTGTGCGGATGTTTGAGTTGATGATGTGCCAACTCATGGCAAATCACAAAGGCGACTTGACTCTCATTTTTGCAACTGGCAACCAAGGCCATGTTGAACGTAATCGAGCCGTCGAGCGAAGTAGCGGCATTAGGTGAAAAGTCCCGCGATACGTAAAAAGGAATGGAAGCGACGGGAATACTGGGGTTTCCACGCTTAATTTCGGCCAAAATTTCGGCAAAATACTTTTGAATCGTGTCGTTAAAAATGTAGGCTTCGTTTTTAACATGCTTAATTTTCTCAGCTTGCATATCCTTATACAATGCCTTATATTCGTCTTTGTAGTCAGTGGGTAGGTTTTGTAATATGGTTTTGTAACGGCTATTGATGCCTTCGAGTGCAGCGTTTTGGGCTTGAAAATCGCCCGTCAATCGTTTGTAATTGTTGTCACCTTGGGCATATACAGATGAAGAATGACAGAAAAAAAAAGCAATACAAAGGGTAAGCGTTTTGTAATAATTCATTTTGAATATTAAGTATTATGTTAATCAGAATATAAACTTTAACGTTTGGGTCAATGACCTAACAAAGCAAATTTAAACGAAGAGAGTGTGCAAAAGGATGCATTTTGGGGACTTTTTTTTGAAAATATTGAATACTAAGAACTGCGAAGAAATAAGTGGTAGATTGAACGAAAAAGTGGTAGTCAAAACCTGATATCTTGAAGGTCGGATTAAGGAATGTGTCGTTTTTTGCACGATTTAACATATATCTTCAATATCGATAAATTCAAGTGTCTTTGAAGTTTGAAGGCATTTTGACTAAAAAAGCGGTGTTCAGGCATTTATACTGAGGGGGGAAAGTGCATCAGAGAACGCGACACGTAGGCTTATTGTAACTGAACATAACAAGATAAATTAAGTATGTCACGCTAAAATTTGTAAAATTTCCGTAATGTGTACCCCATTTGGCGTACTATTTTTTACCTTTGATTAATTTCATAACCGCTTTCCACGTTAAGCCTAAATTTCATATACGTAAAAATGAAATATCAACCAAGACTGTTCAACTGCTTATTCTCCTTCATTTTCATTTGTTTTTCGACCACGCTCTCCGCGCAAAAAACGACCGTGCGCGGCAAAGTTATTGACGACAAAACGAAGGCAACAATGCCTTACGTCAACGTTCAATTCGACGGCACAAGCGTCGGCGTCACGTCCGACATTGACGGTAATTTCTATTTTGATACAAAATTGCCCGTCTCCAAAATTCGCGTAACCTCCGTTGGATATAAAACTTTTATTGTATCCATAAAAACGGGTGAAATCAACGAAATTACAGTCAAATTACAAGTATTGTCCAATGATTTAGATGAAGTCGTCGTGCGGTCAGGCAAATACCGCAACCGCGGAAATGCCGCCGTCGAGTTGATTCAAAAAGTGATTGACAACAAGGCTAAAAATCGAAAAGAAAGCATCCCATATTTGAGTTATCGCAAATACGAAAAAGTAGAATTTGCCCTGAACAACATCACTGATAAGTTCAAAAAAGGGTTTGTTGGAAAAAGAATGCCCTTCATTTTCGACAATTTAGACACCAACAAAGCGAGCGGAAAAGTCAATTTACCCTTTTTTCTGCGCGAAAGTTTGGTCGATATTTACTCTCGGAACGACCCAAAATCGTTGAAGCAATACGTTCGGGGTGAAAAAAATACGACGCTTCCCGGCTATCTCGACGACGAAGGCATTTCGGGTTCCATTGACAATATGTACCGCGAAGTCGATTTTTACAAAAATACCGTGAGCCTTTTGTCCGTCGATTTTACGAGTCCGATTTCGCCGATTGCGCCCCAAATTTACCGATTTTACATCCTCGATACCGTCATTTTGAAAGGCACGCCGTGCGCGCATCTCTACTTTGCGCCGCGCCAAAAAGCCGATTTAGCGTTCATGGGCAACTTATGGATTGCCCTCGATTCGAGTTATGCCATACGAAAAATCGAAGCAGGCATTCCAAAAGATATTAATTTGAATTGGGTCAACGAAATGCAAATTGAACAAGAGTTCGAATGGGTTGATTCCGAGGATGTTTTAAATGAAAATTTGCAACAAAAATCCGAAAAAGAGACCCCTCAGTATGAAAGCGATTTTTTGCAAAAAAACGCCGATTCCACGTCAAATCGCGGATTAATGCTCGTAAAAGACGGCATTTTCATGGATTATGGACTCGGCGATGGCAAAAATATGCGCTCCATGTTGGGTCGAAAAACAACGACTTATTCGCAGTTTACCATCAATCAACCGCTCGCTGATAGTCTTTTTCGACCGCTTGAAAAGGTCGTTCGTCCCGATTTAATTACCGTTGAACCCGAGAAATTTTGGCGTGAAAACCGCCCCGATACGCTCAATCAACGTGAAAAAGGCATCGTCAAAACCATTGACAGCCTCAACAATTTCAAACCTTTTACGCGCGTCATGAAGGGTTTACGCTTGTTGCTTGACAGTTATTACACGGTTGGAAAAATTGAAATTGGTTCAACAAATACGTTTTATTCTTACAATGATATTGAAGGAACGCGCCTCCGTTTTGGCGGTCGAACCAACTTGAAATTTAGCGAAAAAATCCTCATTGATGGCTATGTGGCTTACGGTTTGAAAGACGAAAAATGGAAAGGTATGGGCAGTTTGACGTACTCTTTTAGCAAAAAAGAAGTGCGCAAATACCCATTGAATCAAATAAAATTCACCTATCAAAATGACGCCAAAATTCCTGGCCAAATCCTGTTAGACAACCTCGCGTCGTCCGTTCAACGCAGTGCGAACAACCGCATGATTTACACCGAAACCATCGCAGCCGAATATTTGAAAGAAGTCAGAAGCGGCTTTTCTTACACCATTTCAGCGCGACACCAAGAGCAAGAAGGCGCGGGTTTATTGAAGTTTGACTACTTTGAAGGCAGCAGTAAATTGCAATTAGGCACGCTCGTCACGACTGAATTAGGTGTCAATTTTCGCTTCGCACCAAACGAACAATTTTATCAAACACCAACGTACAGAACCCAAATATTAAATAAATATCCAATCGTAAACCTCTCATTTACAAAGGGTTTCAAGGGAATTTTGAGTGGTGAATACGACTACGGAAACATCAAACTAAAAGTTGAAAAAGTGTTTTATCTCGCGCCGTTCGGACAAATGGAAACGATTTTGGAAAGCGGAAAAACCTTCGGACGTGTCCCCTACCCGCTCTTGGTTTTGCACCGAGCTAACCAAACTTTTTTTTACCAACAAGAATCTTACAATCTGATGAATTTCATGGAATTCGTAAGTGACCACTACGCATCCATTAATATTTATCATAATTTTCAAGGCCTATTTTTCAACCGCATTCCGTTGATAAAAAAGCTACAATGGCGCGAAGTTTTCACCTTAAAAGCACTTTGGGGCGGCGTCCACAACGTCAATATACCGAACACCGACAACCGTTTATTGCGTTTTCCAACCGACATCGACGGCAACAATAAAGAGGTGCCAATCACCTACGCACTCGACGGCAAACCCTACATCGAAGGCAGCGTTGGCATTGGAAATATTTTTCATTTGATTCGCATTGATTATGTCCAACGTTTGAATTATTTAGACCATCCTGGCGTGTCAAAATGGGGCATCCGAGGAAAAATTAAATTTGAATTTTAAAAAAAAGGGACCCCTCAATTAAAGATTATTTAGTTTGAAATATAATGAAAAAGGACTTTTCAGTGATTTATACTGAGGGGTCCTTTTTTACTTCGCTTTGCAAAAAAAACTTTTAGAAATACACCGCAATTGAAAGTTTATCTTTTCTTTACGCGATAAAACAAGTAAAACTCAATCAAAACAACAATTTACAAATACATATTTTCAAACATAAAAAAGAGAAAACCCTATGACTCAAGACGATTTTCGACCGAAAGGCGATTTTATTCCATTCACGTCCGACTATGGTTTCAAAGTGACCTTCGGCAACGAAAACGATACGACTTTTTTACGCCGTGCTTTAGCTGCCCTGATTGAGTCACCGTATCCAATTACTGACGTCTTTTTTACAAAAAATACATTTGAAGGCTTGACAAAATCGGCAAGAAGTGGTATTTTTGACCTTGCTTGTTTAGATGCAATTGGCAATACATTCATCGTTGAAATGCAAGTGAGAGCCACCAAGAAGTTTTTGAATAGATTGAAATTCTACGGTTTTCAACGGTATGTTACCTTAATCAAACGCGGAAATGACTTTGATTTCGACAATATGCCGAAAATTTATTGCGTTGCCATTATGGATAAAAAGGTTTATGAAATGCCCGAGTATCACAATATTTCAACCATTAAAAATCAAAACGGCTTTGAAATTGATGAACAAATAAAATTTATTACGGTTGAGTTACCAAAGTTCAATATCAAACTGAAAGATGTTAAAACAGATTTAGAAAAGCTCATCTTCACAATTAAAAATGGAAAAAAAATGGTAAAATCTGCTAAGAAACCCGAATTTATGCAAGAAGACTGGATTGCCACTGCCTTTCACGAATTGGAAACACGCAGTTGGACGCCACAACAATTGGAAGACTACGAAATCTTCAAATTGAGAGAATTTGAAGCAGAACAAGAAAGAGTTAAAAATGAAAAACGCAGCGAAAAACGCGGTGAAAAACGCGGTGAAAAACGCGGCGAAGAAAGTGAGCGCGAGCGATTAATCCGTGCTATGTTAGACCAAAATTTGCCAATTGAGCAAATTGCCGCTATTTCAGGTTTATCGATTGAAGATATTAAGCGATTCAAACAATTGAATAATGTCAATTAAAGAACCGCTTAGGCAGCTAAAATAACAAGAAAAAGACCTTTTCAGTAATTTATACTGAGGGGTCTTTTTTTTATTTAGCTTTGCCGAAAATCTTTCGCATTCCACATACGTATAAAGCATTTATTTACGTTTGACCTACTTCGTTGAAAAACACCAAACAGTAGAAACACAAATCATAAAAGCCGCGTGCCATTAATTTCTACGCATTTTTAAAATAAAAACCACATAAATCATTTATTATCAAACGATTATCCAACATGGAGAAAATTAAAATCCTTTGGGCAGACGACGAGATTGACTTGTTGAAACCGCACAAAATGTTCTTAGAAAAGAAAGGGTACGAAGTCCTCACCGTTTCAAACGGTCACGATGCCCTTGAAGAAGTGGCAGCACTACGCGATATTGATGTCGTGTTTTTGGACGAATCCATGCCGGGTTTAACGGGTTTGGAAACGCTCGCGCGAATTAAAGCGATGCAGCCGAATTTGCCCGTCGTGATGATTACCAAAAACGAAGCAGAACAAGTGATGGAAGAAGCAATTGGCCAACAAATTCACGATTACTTAATTAAACCCGTCAATCCGAATCAAATTCTATTGACTTTAAAGAAAATCGTTGACAACAAACGCCTTGTGTCCGAGCGCACAACGCAGGATTATCAGCAATCTTTCCGCGAATTATTTATGCAAATTCAAAGCGGTTTGAACGTTGAAGAATGGGTGGACGTATATAAAAAACTCATCAGTTGGGAACTCCGTTTGGACGCCACGAATTCGGAAGATATGGCAGAAATTCTCGCTACGCAAAAGCAAGAAGCGAATGGCGAATTCTCGAAATTTATTGCTAAAAACTACGTCGATTGGCATGGTGCAAAAAGCAATAAAGCACCGACAATGAGTCATAACTTATTGAAAAACAAGGTGTTCCCTCACGTAGGCGATGGCATTCCGTCGGTCTGTTTGCTTTTGGACAACTTGCGGTACGACCAATGGAAAATGATTGAACCCATCATCACATCGCTGTTTCGGATTGAAGATGAAGACTATTTTTACTCGATTCTGCCCGCCACAACGCAGTACAGCCGCAACGCTATTTTCAGTGGTATGATGCCCGCCGAAATCGAAGCACGGCATCCGACTTGGTGGTTTAATGACAACGAAGAAGGCGGAAAAAATATGCACGAAGCCGACCTTTTGGCGGAGCAAATCACGAAAATTCAGCGCAAACCGTGGAAATTCGACTACGTTAAAATCACGAATGCCGCAAACGGAAAGCTGTTGGAAGACAATATTTTGAATTATTTGAAGAACGATTTGACATTTATCGTCTATAATTTTATTGATATGTTGAGCCACGCCCGAACGGAAATGGAAGTCCTAAAAGAACTCGCAAGCGACGAAAAAGCCTACCGTTCTTTGACAAAATCGTGGTTTGAAAACTCACCACTTTTTTCAGCTTTGAAGAAAATTGCGGAGAAAAACGTGCGCTTATTTATCCTCACCGACCACGGCACGATTCGCGTCAAAACACCGTCAAAAGTGATTGGCGACAAGGAAACGACGACGAATTTGCGTTACAAAGTCGGTAAAAATCTGCAATATGAACGCCGCGACGTTTTGGAAATCCGCGACCCAAAAACCGTTGGTTTGCCGCGTCCAAATGTGAGTTCGACGTTTATTTTTGCGAAAGAAGATGTCTATTTCCTCTACCCAAATAACTACAATCATTTCAATAATTACTACCGAAATACCTTCCAACACGGCGGCATTTCTTTGGAAGAATTGATTTGTCCTGTGATTCGTTTGCGGTCGAAATAAAAATAGGACCCCTCAGTATAAATCGATAAAAAGCCTTGCTCACGTTTTGAGTAAGGCTTTTTTTTGTAGAAAAAACGTAGCTTTGAGTCTAAATTTAGTAATACATCAATCAATTCGTCATGACAAAAGTATTTTCAACACTCCTTTTATTGTTAAACATCACCTTGATTTCAGCCCAAACGTGGCAATTAGAAACACCCATTAAAACGGGTAATATCATGAAAGACGTGCATATGCTTAATGCCAGCACGGGATATGTGGTGGACAAAACGGGAGGCGGGGAATACCTAAAAACGGAAGATGGTGGCCTGAATTACAAGAGAATTAGCGGGTCTTTCGCCAGTGCGCCGAATGCGATATGGATGTTTAACGATTCCGCTGGACTCATCAACTGTGACTTACGGTGCTATAAAACCACCAACGGACTGATAACAGATTCGGGCATTGAGACGTATATTCTCGGTTCAACGGCTATGCGGTTTGTCGATAGAAACGTCGGTTTTATAACAGCTTCTAACGGTAAACTCCATAAAACCATCAACGGCGGACAAACGTGGAGACTCTTGACGACAGGCACAACAGACAACCTTATGGGCATGAATTTTCTCAATGATTCCGTCGGTTTTGTCTGTACTAACTCCGGAAAAATCCTCAAAACGACCAATACTGGCGCAACTTGGCAAATCTTAAACACAGGTTACACCTATCAATTTTTCGACGTATTATTTACCTCCAATTTAGTGGGTATTGCGGTAGGCGGCGCAGGCGATATATACCGAACTGTTGATGGCGGCACGACTTGGACAGCAATGCGTCCAATCACAAAAAATATTAATAAATTGTTCCGCATCAACCAAACAATCATCGCCGCTTGCGATGGCGGTATCGTCCTGCGGTCAACGGACGATGGGGCGACTTGGACGAGCACAATTTATGGCATCAAAGACTTGCACTCTGTCCACATCAACCAATTAGGCATCGGACTCATGGGCGGTGACGGCTGCGTTTTCAAAACAACCGATTTTGGTGCAACTTGGGAAATCTCAAAAATTGGCGCGCCCATCACTTACCTCAACAAAGTAAGTTTTGCCAATGATAGTATTGGTATGGCGGTTGGTTATGCCAGCCAAGTCAGTCTATTTGGTGCCACTTACAAGACAAAAGACGGCGGTAAAACGTGGACAGGTACTTTTGGCGGCAGTTTTGGCGTGCATTTGAAGCCAGATGGCAGTGGCGCAATAACCGGTAGTGCTGGTGGTTTTGCAAAAACCAGTGATTTCGGACAAACCTTTCAATCAAGTTTGGGCGCTAATCCCAATGTTGGCGTTAGGACGATTTGGGTACAAAATGATTCATCGTATATCGTGGGCGGCGGCAATGTCCTCAACAACGGTATTTACAGAACCACTAACACGGGAAGGACGTGGACGTATTCGGCGGGCGGTGCGATTAAAGACCTCTATTTTCCGTCCGATTCCGTTGGATATGGCGTTGGACTAAGCGGGGCGACTATGAAAACAAAAGATGGTGGCAAAACATGGGCAAACCTACCGCAGATTACCTTCAATGATTTAGACCGCGTTTACTTTTTAAACGATACGGTCGGTTACCAGTTAGGAAGTGGCTGTCATAAAACGGTAAACGGTGGTAAGACATGGACGAGTTTACCAATTTCGGCCGCTTGTGCCATACATTTCTATAGTCGCGACAGTGGTTATGTCCTCACTACAAGAGGTAACCTGCTAAAAAGTACGGATGGCGGCAACACTTGGCGTAATTTTCTCAATTGGGGGGGCAATGAAACATTTAACGATGCCGCTTTTCTGAAAGACAGAATCGTGAGTGTTGGCATTTCGGGCGACGTTCACACCACGTTTTTAAATTGTAACTACGTCGCAACGCTTTTTCCGACCATTATGCGTTCTGGAAAAACCTTACACGCCAACTATGCCACTGGTAATCAATGGTTTAGAGACAGTGTAGCAATTGTTGGCGCAACGAAAAACACGTTTACACCAACTGTATCGGGCGATTATCACGTCGTCCATACGAACAATTCAGGCTGTAAAACCAAGCCTTCCAGTAAGATTTCAGTCGTCATTAATAGTAATAAAATCACCGCCGAAACGCCTCTAAAAGTCTATCCAAATCCGACAAATGCCCAAATAACGGCGGACATTCCGACTGAATTGGGCAATGAAACGCTCCATGTATTCAACACTTTGGGTCAAATTGTTTTTACTCAAAAAGTAAACAACGCTGCCGCCGTCACACTCAATGTATCGCCTTTCGCCACAGGGTTTTATCTAATCAGAATTGGCAATAAAACGGCTAAAATTATGAAGCAATAGGCATTTATACTGAGGGGTCCCTCAAGTAAAAAAACATCTATAATTTATGGAAAATCAACGAATGATCGGCTTCGATTTGGCCCGTGCATACGCCATTTTCGGAATGTACATCGTTAATTTCAATTTTTGTTTTGGCTCAATTTGGCAATCAAATGACCCATTAGCGCGGTTTTTAAACTTATTTACGGGCAATTCTACGTCAATTTTCATCATTTTAGCGGGCATGGGCGTCTCTTTTATGGCTAATAAAAAAGGCGATAATGAAGCGAATAAAGCCAAATTAAAATCCATTATTCTAAAACGTTCTTGGTTTTTACTCGCCTTAGGTTTGTTGCTTTATCCGTGGTGGCAAGGCGATATTTTGCACTTTTATGGGAGTTATATGCACATCGCGGCGTTCGTTTTGTTTGTGCCAAAACGCTATTATTTAGCCATCGCCGTTGCCGTCATTGTCGTCTATCATGCGTTGCTTTTTATCATTCCCGTTGAGACAAGTTGGAATTTATCAAATTACAGTTATACCGACTTTTGGACGCCGATTGGTTTTCTAAGAAATACGTTGTACAATGGTTGGAATTCAGTTTTTCCGTGGGTAGCTTATTTCCTTTTGGGTATGTATTTGGGGAAACTCAATTGGCAAGATAAAACGTTGATTAAAAAGGTGTTTCTCATCGGTTTAGGTACGTTTACAGGCTTTGAAGGCATTAGATTTTACGCCGTTAAAGCCCAATTGAGTCCACCAATTATGCAGTACATTATGAGTGAATATTTCCCACCTTTTCTACCTTTTATGGTTTTAACGGCGAGTTTTGCCTTCATGGTGATTGCGATTTGTATGTTTATTGGCAACACATTTTCTGACAATAATTTAGTTAAAACCTTAGTCAAAACGGGACAAATGACCCTCTCGCACTACGTGATTCATTTAACTTTGGGCATGATAGTCTTGCAACAATTAACCCATAAACAATACACTGGATTTGCCCAAAATGAAATGCCCGTAGCGCCGATTTATATTCTGATGTATGCTTTGTCATGGTTTATTTTGAGCATTTTATTCAGCAATATTTGGCGTAAATACGTTAAAAACGGACCTTTAGAATGGTTAATGCGGAAATTTTCTGGTTGAAGATGACCCCTCAGTATTTTTAGCAATATTTTAAACAAAAAGCCTTGAATACGTTGAGTGTTCAAGGCTTTTGCCTGAGTGGCATTTACAAATTATTTTTTGTTCATGGCGGCAATTATGAGCCGTAAGGCTTCAATTTCAGCATCTTTTTCAATAATAACTTGCTCTTTTTCAATAATAACTTGCTCTTTTTCAGCAATAATTTCATTTTTTTCGGCTGATACTTTTTGTGCTTCTCGCTCTAAAATACGTTCAATTTCGTCTTCAAAATCCATTTTATGCCGCATACCATCATCCGCAATTGCTCTTTGCAAGCGGTTAAGCATTTTTTGAACAATCGGTTCAGCAGTGTCACCCGTAAAATCCAATTTATGCTTATCCGCGGTTTTGAATTGAGGATTAAAAATCTGTAAAATGCGTTCAAGTTTTGATTTTGTTTGAGTTGGTAAAAGCCGCACTTGAATCACATAACTATCGTGTGTCAGTAATTCGATAAAATCTTCTTTCACATTTTCTATAATTTCGCCCGTCAACATATCTTTATATTCCCGATTGACTTTTACAACGGCTTTTGTCAGATGCGTGAGGGCAAAACCCAAAATGTAAATGGTGACAATCGGTAGAGGCATTTTAGTCATCGTTCCATCAGCCAAAATCACATCGTCCTCCTTGCTGTAATTATCCCCCAAATAACGCCGAAAACGCATAATGTCCAAGGCTTTTTTCAATTTTTGTAACTCAATCAACACTTTTTTCGTGTCGCCGTTGGGTGATTCAATCGTTGCCTTAAAATCAAAACGGACAATGCGGACACTTCCATCAGCCGATACCTCGGTCGCTGTTTCTTGTGGTTTCACTTCCAAAAACAGAATCTCCTCTCCCAAAATTGTTGAGAGCATCTCTTTGGCTATATCCAAATCTTCCAAAAGATATTTGAAAATAACGTCATAAAGTGG
>JAYUKJ010000550.1:0-3559 GCA_043764555.1 Saprospiraceae bacterium | reverse complement strand
TGAGCAGACTTGGCGCGGTGGATAGAGAATTTTCGGGCTGTTGATTAGCGGCGAGTGTCGCCGAATCCGTACTCACTTTTGTACCCCTCAGTATATCAAACGGATTTGAAGAACTATCCAAAGCGGGAACTTCGGGAACGATAAGCGGCAGCGTTGTTGCCGCAACAATCGGTGCCACTGGCGTAGTTGCGGCATTTACAGGCGTTCCATTAGAATTTATTGGCTGCGTAAGTTGCGGATTTTGAAGCACTTGCGCTAATCGCGCAATAGAATCACGTTGAACAGCGAGCCGCATTGAATCAGCCGCGGTTAAGCGACGGCGGCGCGGTTTTCGGGGTTGCAATTGCTCAAGTGGCGTAATAATCGGCGGAACAGTCAAATTTGGGTTGTTGACTGAGGCACCTGGCGCTGTTGGCGACATCGCGGCTTGTGGCGTCGCGCGGCGTGTGCTGTCTTGTGCAGCAATCGTTGTGCAGAAGAGGGCAAAAAAGAGGAAGGAGGCGGTTATATGTCGTCTGATATTTCTCAAAAGTTTGATTTTGGCTTATAGATATGACGATTAGAGAGAACGGAAAATTAAAAATTAAAAAATTTAAGCAGAAACTTAAACCTATAAAATATTGATTATCAATGCTTTAATTTTTTAATTTTGTATTTGCCCTTCGCTCGTTTTTATATTATGCGGCAAAGGTAATTTTAATGTGCAAATGTTAATAAGGCTTTTGTTTTTAAATTTTCTAATATCTCACATTAGAAACTTGCGCCGCCCGTAAAGGCGATGTATTCGGCCGTTGCCAAATGCGCTTTGAGGGCAAAACCGACGTGGAATTGTGTTTTAGGGCGACTAAACGCGGGTAAATAAACGCGGATACCTAACTTATTGTACCATAAATTCCGAACGCCAAGGTATTGTCGAAAATAAATGCCCGACTGAACGACCAACGCAACATTGCCGAATAAGGCTTCTTTTTCCAAAAATCCCATCCATCTTTCCGCCGCATTCCATGCTTCTTGTTGGCTCGTAAACAAAGTTGCGTGCAATCCGAATTCCGCGAGCAAGCGATTTTGTTCGTACCCAACGCCCAAACCTAAGCGACTAATTTTTGACAGATGCCGAACGACGGCAATCGACGCGTTATATATAGGATATTTCGGACCGCGTACATTGCTTGAGCTTAAAGCCATCCCCGCGACGGCATTGATACCCCATTTTTTAGTTGACTTTGGGGACAAATGATGCCGAATGAAGACCGCCTCTGTATCAAGCATCCATCGAACGCCCACTTCTAACGCGGGAATATTGACGCCAAAATTTGGCAAACGCGCACCACCATTTGAAAAATGCGTAAAACTGCCGCCGATGTGCGCTTTCAGTTGAGGTGTAAAATGGGTTTCTGCGCGCAGTTTCAGATGAATCATGCAGTTGACGTAAGAGCCAACGGCGTTGTAGGTCGGATTATCAAATTGGTCATAATGGCGCGTCAAATAGCCGATTCCAGTGCCAATTTGGCTCGTTATACTGAGGGGTCCCTTTTTTAGAATTTTGAAATCGATGGTTGGAAAAACGCCGATTGCAGCACCCACAGCTTCCGAATTGCCTAAATCGAGGTACATCAAAGACACACCGACGGTAGGAAAGCCTTGCCACTCATGCCATTTTTGTTGACCCTTGAGTTGCCAAGCCGCGTGGATTTCAGCGCCTAAAACGTTTTTAGTTGGTGGAATGATAAGGCGTTTAGAATGTCGAATGATGGTGCCAACGAAAGTATTCGCTTCAAGCGACAAACCTTTGGATATTTGCGCTTGTAGGTTGACTATCAAAAAGTTAAAAATGAGGGAAAGGGCTATTTTTTTCATAATTCACATTAATTCACGGACTAAACCGTACTAATATTTAAAGAAAAAACCCTCGCTCCGACTTATCAGAACGAGGGTTTTTAGAATTCTAAAACAACGTTTTAGTTACCATAGATTATTGTACACCAAGCGCTTTCAACGTCTCAATGTTCATGTTACCAACTGGCAAACCTTTGTCTGTTTGGAATTTCATCATGGCAGCTTTAGTTCTTGTACCCATAACGTTGTCCGCTGGACCAGAGTCGTAGCCACGAGCTGTCAAAGCAGCTTGAATAGCACGAACTGTAGCCTCAGTAACTTTGTCACCGCAAAGAACTTCTCTCCACTCAGAAAAACCACCTGCTTTAACAAGACGGCGTTTTGTAACCGTAGCGTATTCTGCAGGAATAGTTGTTTCACGCACATTTTGTGGTGCTTTCACTTCTCTTTTAGACACTGTGCTGTACTGAGCAGGAATTTCTTCCTCTTTGTACGAAGCTGGTGTTTTTACAACTTGCTTAGTAACTGTTGCGTATTGTGCAGGTACAGTTTCTTCACGAGTAGTAGCAGGCGACTTAACAACTTGACGTGTTACCGTTGCGTACTCAGCAGGAATCATTTCTTCACGAACTGATGCTGGCGTCTTGATAACTTGCTTAGTTACAGTCTTGTATTCCGCAGGTGTTACTTCCTCACGCACTGACTCAGGCGTACGAACAACTTGCTTCGTTACAGTTTTGTATTCAGCAGGAATCATTTCCTCACGAACAGTCGCAGGTGATTTCACCTTTGTTACTGTACGTGTCGCTGTTTTAGGCGCAGTTGGTGTTCTTTTGATACAGCCGCTGTTAGCAACACCTGTAGCATCACAACCCTTGTTCACTTGCTTAGTAACAGTTTTGTACTCAGCAGGCACTTCAACCAAACACCAAACCAAACAGTCGTTAGGATCAGCCGACAAACATTCTTTGTTTGCTTGCTTCTTAACCCACTTAGTTGTTGCTGGAGAAACCATTACTTTGTCAGTAACTGTTTCCAACTTTGGTTGCATAACCGTTACAGTTTCACCCGCAGCTTCTGCTTCGTAAGATTCTGTAACTGTTTCGTAAGTTGCTGGAACTTCAACGATACGCTTGCTTTCAGGCTTAACTTGAACCTTTTCAGCTTCAGTGCTGTAAGATGCAGGAACAACGACAAGACGTTTTGTTTCGCCTTTCACCATTACTTTATCCGTAACTGTTTCGTAAGTCGCTGGTACGGGTACCATACGCTTGCTTTCAGCCTTCACCATTACTTGCTCAGATTGAGTTTCGTAAGTAGCAGGGATAGTTGTGATGCGTTTGCCTTCTGGCTTAACAACAACTTGCTCAGTTGCAGTTTCGTAAGTAGCAGGAACCGCGATAATGCGCTTAGACGGAGCTTTAGTCATAACTTGCTCCGATTTCATAGCGTATTCAGCAGGAACGTTGTCGTACTTAACTGATGCGCCTTTCACTTCCATTTTTTCAGTAACTGTTTCGTACTGATCAGGAATCATACATTTTGCATAGCATTTGCCCGGTTGAGCATTAGGTGGTGTGTCGCCCGGTTGAGCCATAACCACTACTGCACCGAAGCAAAGCGCTGCCGACAGGATAAGGTTTAATCTTCTCATCACTCTGAGTTTGAATTTAATAATTGAATTAAGAAAATTTTTTAGTATCATCTGCAATAGAATTGCCTA
>JAYUKJ010000549.1:0-12545 GCA_043764555.1 Saprospiraceae bacterium | reverse complement strand
TCACGGGCGCTTGTACGAATATGCAATTCATCACGGCGGCGCTTAATTCCACAAGCGCAACGGGCAACATTACGGTCACTTGGACGGTCAATTTTGCCAACGGCATGAGTTGTACGTATCAGTCTTTTGTTAAAAACTGCCCGCATCCTGTGCAATTATGCGACAGTTTCGCCATAAAACAATGCATCTGCACGGGCGCGGCGTTGAGTTATATCGACATTAAAATCACCAATTTGATGGTTCCTAATTCGCCGATTTGCAGCGTTAAAGTTCAGTATTTCAACATTTTTGGCATCCTAACGTCGGGTTATTGGACGTATGGCGCGGTTACCGCACCTTTCAATACGGTGGCGTTCGACCCAACAATTTCGTTTATTCCCGCAGTAGCCAACAGTTTGAGCGTCAATACCAACGCTACAATCAACCCGCAGATGTTTTTTCCAAATCCGTTTAACGTGTCGTTTTCGGGGTCTATCGTCGTTACCGCGTTCCATTGCAACGGCGATTCTTGCGTAAAATCTTGGAAACCGACACCGCAACCGATTGGTCAAATAAGTGATGTGGAAGTTGCGAAAGCGAAAACGCCTTACTCAAAATACTACGTGGCGGCGTTCAAAGTGAAGTCTAAAACGGGTGTCAATACGGACAATTTGCAGTTCAAATACTTTACAATTGGCATTAAAGAAAGCGCGCAAGGCGCAGTCAAACCCGAAATTGTCGCCGTCACGGGCGCTCAAATGTACAAGGAGCGAGAAGGCAATTCCGTGAGTTTGGCACTTGCAAGTGCGGCGCACGGGCGTGAAAATGCCTTGTTTGAGTTGAATAACGACTACACAACGCGCGATTCGGCGCAGTTTGTTCACGTCATTTTTGGTGGTTCATTGCCGCGCACACTGCTCACGACTTTCTATCAATCGAACGGCTCGGTGATTGGCACGGACAGCATCAAAATCGACTCAACGATAACGGGAACCGCGGAACAATTGCGCGGCAATGCACCTTCCTTATTTTTGGTAAGTGGCGCGCCAAATCCCGCTAAAGAGGTCTTCAACGCGAAAGTTATCGTTAACGAAATGCGCGATATTCAGGTCGATGTCTATGACATAACGGGCAGTTTAGTCGGACATCAAAGCGTAGGCAAATTGCCAATTGGGACGCATGAAATCGCCGTGCCAACGCAGCACTTGCCTAATGGAACGTACATCGTCAAGATAAAAAGTACGGAAGACCCCGTTGGTGTATCAATTAAAATGGTGATTCTGCATTAGTCGAAGGCTATATAAAATCAAAAAAAGGACCCCTCAGTGTAAAAGCGATTTCAAGCGATTTTTACGTGTTGTTATGTGTTTTTTCGCTCATTTTCGCTTTTATACTGAGGGGTCCCTTTTTTCATTTCCCTTTTTTCATTTCCCTTTTTTCATTTTTTATTCACCCTTTTCATTTTTGTTAAACCTTTCTCTCAATGAAACGATTACAACTTCTCTTGCCCCTTCTCGGCTTATTTTTTCTCCCGACAGTCACGTCTGCTTCTGTTCTCGATGAGCCAAATCCAACAAATACACGACTTGTAGCAGGTCCAACAATTACCCAATGTCCGTCAAATTTGACGCTCAATGTCGGTAGTTCATGTGATGCCGTTGTGCCGAATATGCTCGCCACTTTTCAAGCAACCGACAATTGTGCGACGCCCACAACCCTCACTTACGCGCAATCGCCTATCGCGGGGACAATCCTTAGCGGTCATGGCACGGTCCTAACCGTCGTTTTTACCGTGACGGACAATTGTGGTCAAAGCGCAATGTGTTCGGCAACGGTGACGGTGAAGGATAGAGACGCACCGATTTTTATGTGTCCTCCCTCCATAAATATCGCGCTCAACGCTGGGACGGTCACACTCAATGCGAGTATTTTAGGACTCTCAGCCTCCGATAACTGTACAGCAAGCAATGCTATCGTTTTTTCATTTAGCCAATCCACGTTTACTTGTGCCAATATATATGCGCCCATTAATGTGAAAATAACGGGAACTGACTTGGCGGGTAATTTCAGTTCTTGTATGATGAATATGACGATTGAAGACAAAAGTAATTTTTGTCCACCGCCGCCGCCAACCATCACGCAATGCCCAATCAATAAAACGCTCAATATAGTAAGCAGCACTTGCGATATAGCTTTGCCCAATATGCTCAGCCTCTTCCAAGCCACCAGTAACTGCCCAACGTCGGCAACCTTGACTTTTGCCCAATCTCCCATTGCAGGAACAGTTTTGAGCGGGCATGGCACAACGCAAAACGTCGTATTCACGGCGACCGACAATTGCGGTCAAAGTTCAAACTGCACGGCAATAATTACGTTAAGAGACGTAAGAGCGCCAGAAATTTTAGTCCATGATAAAGTAGTTGAATTGGCACGCGGTCAAGCAACCATCACGATAAATGACGTACTCAATGTCGTTCAAGACAACTGTACGCCGAGCAATTTAATCACTTTGCAGCTTTCGCGCACCGTTTTTACGTGTGTTGACTTGATTTCATCGCCCGTTTCGATTAAACTAACTGCTACCGACGCGGCAGGCAACATTAATTTTGTTAATGTTTCTATCACCGTTCAGGACAATATGAACGATTGCACAATTGTCCCCTTGACGGGCAAAATCAAAACGGAAAGCGGCGTAGGCATAAGCAATGTGCAAGTCGTACTCAAACATTTGGGGACGCCAATCACGACTTTAACCACCGATGCAACGGGCAATTACAGCTTAAATGTGGTAGAAAATACCAATTTCACCCTCGAAATGACGAAAAATACGAATATTTCAAACGGCGTGACGGTAGCCGATGCCAACGCTATTTCAAACCATATCGCCAATACGCCCGCTTTGTCTTCGCCCTACAAAGTCTTGGCAGCCAATGTGACGGAGGACGACGGCAGTGGCTCGGCGGTAGGTTTTACCGATTTAACCGACCCAATTCTTGTTCAACAATTGGCGACGGGCGTTATCACGACGCTGCCCGTTCAGTCATGGATTTTTGTTCCCGCTAATCATGTTTTCAATACGCCTTCGCCAGCCAATGCTTTTCCATCGCCTTTGCCCATCCGACCTTTGCTGATAAACGTGGCAATAGCAACTGTTTTCGACGTCATCGGCATCAAAAAAGGCGATGTTAATGGCGACGCAGACCCGAATCAATGATTGATTTTCAACAAAATTTAAAATTTTAATTTATGAAAAAGATACTTCTTCTCTGTTTGGCTTTTAGCCTATTTATTGCCCCAATTCACGCTGTTCGGTTGATTTTATCTACCGAAACAGGCAGTTTGAGCCATCAAGTTGTGGTAAAATTGACCACCCGCGACTTCACAAACGTGATTGGCATTCAATACAGCATCAGTTTTGATGCAGCCGTTTTGCAATACACATCCGTCGCAACCTCGAATCTTGCCGCTTTAGGCTTTAAAATCGGTACAACCGACGTGGCTTCAGGTCAAATTGGTGTTTTGTGGATTAATCCCGCGCTCGCGGGTCTGTCGCTTCCCGATGATGTGGAAGTGATGCAACTTTCTTTCACCGTTATCGGTGGGGCGGGGACAACTTCCAATCTTACAATCGGCAATACACCAACACCTTTCAAAGCCTTAGACGGCAGTTTGGCTTACACAGCGATTAATTCCGTAGGTGGCTCGGTTCAAATATCCGCTATTTTGCCCACTGAATTAACCGTTTTTTCAGCAAAATTGACAAACAAAAATGCCGACCTCAATTGGCAAACGGCGACTGAACACAACGTTTCTTACTTCTCAATCGAGCATGGAAATGATGGGGAAAACTTTCTACCCATTGGCGAAGTCAAAGCAAACGGCAATTCGAGGACCCCTCAGTATTACCGCTTTTCTCACGCCGATTTCAGTCCAAACAGTCCCTATTATCGCCTAAAAATGGTGGATGCAGACGCGCAATTCAAATACTCAAAAATCATTACATTATATGGTGGAACGAAGGGCGTTCTGAGCGTTCAAAAACGCGGCAACCAATTGATTATAAATGGTTTAAAAGCCAGTAGCGAGATGGAAATTTCGATTGCCGACGTGACGGGAAGAACCCTATTTTTGTCAAAAAAGAAGTCCAATACTGAGGGGTCCCTTTCGGAGCCAATGCCCTATTTGCTTTCAGGTATTTACATTTTTACTGCCCATTCAAAACAGAATGTGCAATCAGCCAAAATCTTTATTGAGCAATGAAAATTAAACGAGGGCGTGCTTCGCGCTTGAAAAGAGTGCGCAGCAGGACCCCTCAGTATTTAGACCTATTTCAACCAAATTACGGATGAAATTGACCTAATTAAAATTAGTTCTAAAAGAGCATAGGTTTTCAGTTTTTTTAAATTTTTGAAAATCTTATCAAACAATGCCTTTTAGACTAACTTTGCTCGAAGAATTGAAGTGTCATGTAGGTAACAAAGTATTTTTTAGATAAAATAAATGATTTGATAAGTAAAGACGAACTCGCGTCTGCTATCCAATTACTCCACGATTTGCTCAAAGACAGCCCCGTCTTGGAAGAGGCGATTATCCATTCTGCTCGATACTCGGATGTCATGAAACAAATTCGATTGTGGATAATTGATTATCACGGAACCCTTAGCCAATGCTTTTGTCCATAGAAGCTACGAGTCTAATGTTCTAACAGATATTAAAGTGGAGATATATCCCGACAGAATGGAAATCTCAAATCAGGGTCAATTTGCCGACAATATTGATTTAAAAAACACCATAGACAATAATAAATCTTTCATCATTAACCCCGAAATTGTTCAAGTGTTTTCCTTGAATAATTACGTTGAAACGGCGGCAAAAGGGATTAAAAGAAGCCAAGAAGTCCTTTTTTCTTACGGTTTGCCTTTTGCTACTTTTGAACAAAAAAACGGATATGTTAAAGTGGTCATTGAGAAAACTAAAAAACAACAAGCACACACGCTTTTAGACAAGGCTTATAAAAATTGATTGAAGAAAAAGATATTGCTGCTTATTTCGCCTTGATGGAAACGCAAACCGATAACCCAATGCTCAATACTTTGCAAGAAGAATTTATTGCGGGTGTGGTAGATGCGTTGTTTTTTAGTCGCTTAAAAGTTTTTACTTCAAATGTGTTCAAAAAAAATAATTTAATAAAATAGGCATCAAAAAAACCCCTCAGTATTCTAACTAAAACAGCCCGATTGTCGCAACAATCGGGCTGTTTTAGTTAAAATACTGAGGGGTCCTAAAAAGCAGATAAGGCACTCAAACCCAGACGATAAAAATCTTTTTATCATTAAATTCTATCCAACCCGATGCCCACGTTTTGATTTCTTTATGGTCAAAAATAATCAGATAACCTTTGGAGAGTTTAAGGCGGTCTAAATAGTCGGATAGTTGTTCCAAGCCTTCTTCGTGCGCTGCTTGTCCGCGCCAAACTTTGAGTTCGGCAACGTATTTATGCTGATAATACGTTATAACGACGTCCAAACGGCGTTCTTCCGAAATCTGCGCTTCTTTAAAATCATAACCATGCCCGTTCAAAATCGGTTTCATGAACGCCAAATATACCAATCTGCCGTGTCGCTCTAAGAAATCACGGTCCTGTTTGCTGTATTGTTCGCGCATATACGCTTGAAATTTCAGCAAAACCAATTCCATATCCAGCGCATTATTCGCCAATGTGAAGTTTTTACCAGCGGGTTGCTTCACCAAAACCAAGCGCGTGCTTGTTCTCGAAGTCATGTAGTGATAAATCAATTCTTCATAAATTCTATTATGAATTTTAATACCGCGTCCATTTTTAAAAATGCCGAACATAATGCCTAAATCCACCGTCGGGTCGTGAACATTGTAATCCTGATAGACGCCATCAATCAATAAATTATGGGCAATTTGGTACAATTCAGGGTAGTTTTCTAAGTTTTTAATCAGATTTTCCGAATTTGTACTTTTCTCCAAAACCAATTGTTTGACCGCCCATCCGAGATTTTCTTCCGTCCACTCTTGCGTTTCTTGCGTTTCTGAAAGGTCTTCCGCCATGATTTTACACAACTTACTGACCAAAAAAGGATAACCCGATGTGTAATAAAACAAGTCTTCAGCCATCGCCGCCGTGTCCATTTTCACACCTTTATCCGCCGCATATTCGTCCAACATCGGCTTGATTTCCGACGGCTGTAAATTCATGTCCACCTTAAAATCTGCGGCAATATTCCACGGCGAATTGTATTTTTGCTCTTCATTGGGACGCAATTTCAGTTTCAAATTTTTCACATCATGCACACCCGCAAGAACGACGGCGTGGAAAGTTTTGACTAAATCGCGTACCAAATACTTATCGCGTAACATCGCCAAAAAACTCACAAACAGCTGATTGTTGCTGCTTTTATCCACTTCATCAATGATTAATACGACTTTTTTGTCGGTTCGAGTGACCAACTCAGTGATGAACTTAGATAGTGTATCTAATTCATGCACAGTCGATATAGCCTCATCTAACCAACCAACCATATCAGGAGAATACGTTTCGGCATTTGTGGACAAAAGACGGACAAAGCGCGGCGCGAAATTCTGCTCCGTTAGAAAAATATCGTCGCCAACACCCTCAAAACTCGTATTAAAAACCACATATTCGCCAGTCGCAATTAAAGCATTAGCGACACCGTGCAACGCCGTCGTTTTCCCATACTGACGCGGGCGGTTAATGATGAAATAATCGCCATCTTCTACCATCGCTTGAATCCGTTTGTGCTTCTTAGACACATCCGCCATGTAATGCAAAGGTGGAATACACCGACCTGCTATATTGAATTTTTTTGCCATAATTGATACAATTAAGCTGCAAATTTACATTTTTTAAGGAAAAAAAGGAAAAAATGGCTTTTATAGTGAGAGCCTGTCCCGCCTTCACGGGAGGTCCCTTTTTCAAATTTCGACCGAACAAAATTCAAAACGACTGCCGTCAAACAATCCTTTATCGCTCAATTTCAGGCTCGGAATCACCAGCAACGCCATGAAAGACAGCGACATAAACGGCGAACCGAGCGTGGAACCCATCTCTTTCGTCATGCCGACGAGACTTTCGTATTGATTTGCAACAACTGCGCAACTGTCGGGCGACATCAATCCCGCAATCGGCAAGGGCAGAATCGACGTATTTTTTCCGTCGAAAGCGGTCAATCCGCCGCGCTTTTTGATGATAGAATTGACGACTTTACAAATCGCTCGGTCGTTGACGCCGACGGCAATAATATTGTGAGAATCGTGGGCAACCGACGACGCGAGTGCGCCTTTTTTCAGTCCAAAACCTTTGATAAATGCCACGGCGGGCGGCGCGTTTTGGTAGCGATTGACGACCACAATCTTCAAAATATCGGTCGATACTGAGGAGTCCGCTTTTTTATTTTTATCGAATTTAACGATGCCTTGGATTTTATTTGTAATCAATTGCCCATCCAGAACTTCGATAACGTTGACCGCTTTTTTGGTCAAATGCAGTTCAAAATCCGACGGTTTTTTAAGGGCGCAATTGAAGTTATTGACAATTTTTTCACGCTTGGTTTTAATCAAACTTTGCCCATTTTCGGCGACCAATTTGCCGTCAATAAACGTCCGCAAAACGGTAAAATCGGTTAAATTATCAATCTCAATAAAATCTGCGGCGTCGCCAATTTGCAACGTTCCGACGGACATATTATAATGCTCAACGGGATTTAAACACGCAATTTTCAACACTTTATACAAATCATTGCCTTTTGCCAAAGCCCGTTTGACCAACAGATTGATGTGTCCAATTATCAAATCGTCGGGATGTTTATCGTCGGAACAAAACATGATGCGCTCGTACCACTCCCCTATCAGCGGTGCCAATGTTTCAAAGTTTTTTGCCGCCGAACCTTCCCGAATTAAGACCTTCATACCGTGCCGCAATTTATGCGCGGCTTCCTCGATTCTATAACATTCGTGGTCGGTCGAAATGCCGTTTGAAATGTAGTTCAACGCCTCGGCGCCCATGAGGCCAGGCGCGTGTCCGTCAATCGGTTTGCCCGCCCGTTTTGCCGCTTCGAGCTTCGCCAATACTGAGGGGTCCTTGAACAAGACGCCCGGATAATTCATCATTTCGGCGAGATAATAAATGTCGTCCGAAGCCAATAATTCAGCCACATCTTCGGGCGAAATCACGGCGCCCGCGGTCTCAAAATCCGTTGCGGGAACGCAAGACGGCGCGCCAAAATGGAACTTAAACGGCGAACGGCGACCACTTTCGACCATGTACCAAACACCCGATTTGCCCAACACATTCGCAATCTCGTGCGGGTCGCTCACCGTCGCAACGGTGCCATGAACGACGGCTTGTTGCGCAAATTCGGTCGGCGTGAGCATCGAACTTTCGATATGCACGTGGGCATCAACGAACCCCGCGAGGACAAAAGTCGTGCTTTCAGTACGTTTCAGTCGCTTGATTTTATGAATTTTTCCCGCCTTGATTTTTATTTCCGCAGGGTAGGTTTCGCGGTTTCGGATGTCGATAAATTGACTTTCGATGGTTGTCATACGCTATGTTTTAATTTTTTTAGAAAAAAAGGGACCCCTCAGTATATGGAGAGAAACGACATCCCGAAAGGCGGGAAAGGCGAAAAAAGGCATTTTTTAATAAATTTGCGTGATTATTTTTGATTTAACACCAATTCGACCTAAATAAAGTCGTCCTTGGGAGCGCAGCAAAGCCATCTTTTATGTTTCAGCAGTCAATTATCACAACGATAAATCCTAACAAATTGGGCAGTCTGCAAAAGTTTGGAGGATTGCTTTAACTAAATAATGCCGCTTATTTTTACTAAGCGTATCTGTTTGATGGCTAATATTTTGAGCTACTAACGCCATTGGCAACCACAATTTGATAGCGACATTAATAATTTGTAGTCGGCAACTTTAAGTAGTTCAACACATATAATCGACACTTTTTGAAACACATAGACACAGTAGGATACATAGTTCTAACTAATTGATTTTCAAACATTTATATGTGTTCTATGTGCCTGTGTGTTCCATAAAAAAAGTAGCAATTAAATATGTTGACCTACTTAGTTGCCGCGAAGTGATTGATAATCAAGATATTACACGCGGCAACTAAAGTTGCCGACTACTTTTCAATGTCGCTATCAAAGTGAATTTCAAAAAAGAGGACCCCTCAGTGTTTGTGCAAAAAAAACATCAAATCATAACCAAAATAAAAGTTATATTTAAGGCTCTAATATGTTAAAGTTTAAAAATACTTTCTAATAAATTAGGCTATCTAAATTTTGCGAACCTACCTTTGCGTCATAATTAAAAGCAATTACGAAACAAATTTTTAAAACCATTACACAAGCGCTTTCCGCTTTCCGCTTTCCGCTTTCCGCTTTCCGCTTTCCGCTTTCCGCTTTCCGCTTTCCGCTTTCCGCGTAAGGATAGAGAAATTGTATTGCGTAAATTATTACTTGATATTGAACCGTCTCGATATACAAAAGGCTACCCCATGCTGTGACCTGAGAATCTGCGCAAAAAGGTAGCCTGACTAAACGTTATTTAATCACGAATTTAAACGACTAAGAAATGAAAAAGTTGTTTCGTTCCCAAATGGGTTGTAGCATCGTGTTGATGCTCACCATTTTCTTGGCATCTTGTAAGCAAGATGTCAACGTTTCACCGATTGCCGCAGCAGCAAAGCCGCAAATCGAAAATACTAAGATTGTCGATTTGGACATTCAAGGTGTGTCCGTGCAAGATGGTATGTTGAATTTTGTTGACAATGAAGCCATGTCAAAAGCAAAATCCATCATTAATCAAGCAAATCCTGCGAGTTACAAGGCTTTCTGCGAGAAAATTGGCTTTAAATCGTTAACTTTGCTTGACGATGAATTTACTGTACAATTGGAAAAATGTCAAACAAGGGAAGAAGCATTGGTGCTGATTGAAGCGAATAAAGACATTTTCGACTTTTCAAATGACCATATCAGACTTAAAAACACGAATAGTGACCTTTTGAGACTGCTCAACAGAAATTCAATTACCAAAGTAAAGAATGCTTTGTACCGATTTGACGAAAAAGGAGAAATTCTCGTTTCTAATGGTGACATGGAGGCCATGAATCGCGCAATTGCCGATAGAAGAGAAAGCGAGAATGTCGCTATTTTTAATTCAAATCCTTTATTGGTACGTACGCCCTGCTTTAAGGAAAATACTTCGGGTTGGAAATATGGACTAAACAATAGTGATAGAAGAGCCCGTTTGAATGCAAATCTGATTTATAGGTACTTTGAGACTAATGGTGATTTTACCAAGTATGATGTAATTACCAACTTCGTTTGTGATGTTGTGGCGGAGAAAAGAACTATATGGGGCTGGTGGCGTTCTTATACTACCGACAATACACTTACCATAACTGAAGTCAAGGTTAGATATTCATCTGCATCAATAGCTAACTTGGGAACACCACTTTATAAATTTTATTTAAACAAAGTAGAAAGTAGAAGCGGTTCGGGCGTCGGGTTTTCTGATGAAGTTTATAAAGAGACTATTTTCAGATCGCAATTTAGTATACTCTTCCATCCAGGTTTTGAGTATGTTGACGTTTCATATAGTAATCGTGGCGGTGTTATTTTTGACTACCGCTGTGACAACTAATTTTACACATTAACATTCATAAACTACGACAACAAGGATGCGCTTTAACGAGAGTTATCCTTGTTGTTTTCAAAAATAAAATTCTACTTTTATGAAAATAGTAATCACTCCTGTGTATTTATCACTAATTATGGCACTTTCAAGCGCGATTTCTGCGCAAAGTCTCACTACATCCCTCAGAGTAGGTATGGACTATAATGAAACTTATCTCGTTACAGATAACCTTTTGGGGACAAGTAATTACGGGGACTTCACCTCGATTTGGGGCTATCGGGCGGGTGTTACCTTAGATGCCAAAGTTTATAAAGCTTTTTCAATTGATTCTGAATTAGGCTATTCTCGCGGCGGTTTTGACGGGTATCAGCACGCTTACAGAAAAAATATTGACCAGGTTTATCTTTCCCTAACACCACAATATGATGTTTTTAGATTTTTGAAAATAAAAGGAGGACTTTTATTAAATTACAATATAAAATCAACTGATTTTATATTAAACACCGTTGAACCGCTTAACTATGGATTAACTACGGGCATAACGGGCAGTTTTGATTGGTTTGAAGTAGGTTTTCGTTATACGCATTACTTAAATTATTATTACGCCTATAAAAAACGGAACGTAGGTTTTGACAATGGCTACCAATACTGGGATATCTACAGTTTTTTTATGGGTTTTAAACTTTGGAAAAGCAAAAAATAACGCGCCTCTTTGTCATGAAAAAAATTAGTATTCTTTTATTTCTTTTTCTTTTAATCAAAACAAACACGTTTGCTCAAGGCCTCATTGCGTCTCTCAGAGTAGGCATGGACTACAATGAAACATACCTCATAGTAAATGATGTTTTAGGTGTGAGTAATATTGGCGACTTCACATCAATCTGGGGTTATCGAGCGGGTGTCGCTTTAGATGCCAAAGTCTACAAATCTTTTTCTCTTGATTCAGAATTAGGTTATTCTCGCGGCGGTTTTGATGGTTTTAACCACCTTTATAGAAGAAATATTGACCAAATTTATCTTTCAGTAACGCCACAATACAGCGTTTTCAAATTCTTGAAAATAAAAGGAGGGCTTTTATTGAATTATAATATAAAATCAACTGACCACATTGTCACACATGTAGAACCTTTAAACTATGGACTCACCGCAGGCATAACCGGCAGTTTTGATTGGTTTGAATTGGGTTTTCGTTATACAAGTTACTTGAGTCCTTATTACAGTTATAGAAAAGTAGATACAATCTTCGACGATGGCTACCAATACTGGAACATTTACAGCTTTTTTATGGGTTTCAAACTCTGGAAAAGCAAAAAATAACGCACCTCTTGGTCATGAAAAAAATCAGCTTCCTTTTGTTTCTCCTCTCTTTAATCAAAATAAACACGTTTGCACAAAGTATAATGAGTGGTTATGTATATGACGCGCAAAACCGCGAGCCACTTATCGGCGCGGTTATTTTCGACAGTTTAACGCAAACGGGTACAACCGCAAATGAGTTTGGCTATTATCGCCTGTCTTTGAAAAAGCAAAACTGTGCTTTGCGCGTTTCGTATGTCGGCTACGCTATGCAGAATATTACACTATCAAACCTCCGTAAAGATACGCTTTTGACATTTTTTTGGACCCCTCAGTATCTTTAACAACTTTGACCGTTACGGGCAATCAAGACAACAATATTGAAACAATTCAAGCGGGAAAGGTTAATATTTCATTAGAACGCTTGCAAAATATCCCTTCAATCGGCGGCGAGCGTGATTTACTCAAAGCGTTGTCCGTCTTGCCGGGCGTTGCAAACGGGGCAGAAGGCACGTCAAGCCTTTTGGTTCGGGGCGGCGGACAAGACCAAAATCAGTTCATTTTGGACGGTG
>JAYUKJ010000548.1:0-1052 GCA_043764555.1 Saprospiraceae bacterium | reverse complement strand
GGGAAATTTGATACTTCATTTTGTGTGTTTTTGACACGCCATTCTATTTTTTCTCTTGTCCTATCCGTTTGGTACGCATAACCAACCCGCATACCGACCGAAAATTCGCCAACTTTTTGACTCAGAAGTTTGGTACGGTAATCTGCTTGTAGGAACGTTTCAATTTTTCCGAGATTCGGTTGCTGATAAATTAGAGATGGTGACAGCGATGGACTGCTTATCAAATTATTAAAATTGCTTATTTTGGGTGATATTTCAGTCAACGTAAATTCCATTGAAGTTGCAGAACCGCCAAATCCCGCCGTCAAACGCGAACGTGGTTTTTCATACAATTTAACCGTCACCGCAAACCGACTGTATCTGCCCGTTATCGTTGGTTTTAAGACATCGTTACGCGTTGTATCTCGACTAAGTGCATTGGCTGTCATGCTTCCAGAACTGAATTCGACACCTATTATATCCTTTTGTCGGCCGATGTAAAGTGTAAAACCACCTGTTCCATGAACATTCTTTAGCGTAACCACATTATTGTTTGATAAACGGCTGTTAAGATTGTCAAAACCGCCACTCGTTAGCCAATTTCGCTCAAGTTGGGCCCTAAAACCGATGAAATAGTGGTTTTGAGCCGATAAAAACGGGAAGAAAAAATAAGACATTAGCAGCGGAAGGAGTGTTTTTTTCATAATTAACATTATTTTTATAAGCTGAGTAATTTACTGAAAAGAGAGACCATTTCTTTTAAAAATTACGCTTACATCGGGCAATTCCACGCGTCTTCGGGGAAATAACAATTATATATGCCCGTGAATGGGTTGAATATATTACTTAAACTTTGCCCAAGCGCGTTACCAAAAATTGAGCCGCTGGATACAATGAAGTCATCGAAGGAGTTTATTGTATCTAATGACCCAACAAAATTAACAAAAGTCAGGAACGGCGTCACCATTATAGCGGTTACAACTGCAACAACGATAGTTGCGACGACGTTGAACCAAGCCTTAACAAAACCTGAAAACCAGCCTCTTAGCATGATGGGATTTCTGCTATTTGCG
>JAYUKJ010000547.1:0-1052 GCA_043764555.1 Saprospiraceae bacterium | reverse complement strand
GGGAAATTTGATACTTCATTTTGTGTGTTTTTGACACGCCATTCTATTTTTTCTCTTGTCCTATCCGTTTGGTACGCATAACCAACCCGCATACCGACGGAAAACTCGCCAACTTTTTGACTCAGAAATGTGGTACGGTAATCTGCTTGTACGAACGTTTCAATTTTTCCGAGAGTCTGTCGTTGATAAACTAAGGACGGTGATAGCGACGGACTACCTATCGAATTATTAAAATTACTTATTTTGGGTGATATTTCAGTCAACGTAAATTCCATTGAAGTTGCAGAACCGCCAAATCCCGCCGTCAAACGCAAACGCGGTTTTTCATACAATTTAAGCGTCACCGCAAACCGACTGTATCTACCCGTTATCGTTGGTTTTAAGACATCGTTACGCGTCGTATCTCGACTAAGTGCATTGGCTGTCATGCTTCCAGAACTGAATTCGACACCTATTATATCCTTTTGTCGGCCGACATAAAGTGTATAACCACCTGTTCCATGAACATTCTTTAGCGTAACCACATTATTGCTTGACAAACGGCTGTTGAGATTGTCAAAACCGTCACTATTTAACCAATTTCGCTCAAGTTGGACTCTAAAACCGATGAAATAGTGGTTTTGAGCAGATAAAAACGGGACGAAAAAATAAGACATTAGCAGCGGAAGGAGTGTTTTTTTCATAATTGACATTATTTTTATAAGCTGAGTAATTCATTGAAAAGAGAGACCATTTCTTTTTGAAATTACGCTTACATCGGGCAATTCCACGCGTCCTCAGGGAAATAACAATTATAAACGCCCGTAAATGGGTTGAATACATTACTCAAACTTTGCCCAAGCGCATTACCAAAAATTGAGCCGCTGGATACAATGAAGTCATCGAAGGAGTTTATTGAATCTAATGACCCAACAAAATTAACAAAAGTCAGGAACGGTGTTATCGTTATAGCTGTTACAACTGCAACAACGATAGTTGCGACGACGTTGAACCAAGCCTTAACAAAACCTGAAAACCAGCCTCTTAGCATGATGGGATTTCTGCTATTTGCG
>JAYUKJ010000546.1:0-1052 GCA_043764555.1 Saprospiraceae bacterium | reverse complement strand
TATTTGATGGACACGTGTTGCTTACCGCAATATCCGCAGGGCAAGTTTCCGCCGTGACTGTTACGGAAGATGTAGCCGAACCCGCCGTTGTACCGCCGTAGCAATCTTGCGCGGCGTTGTAGAAGGCGGCGTAATACGTTCCCGCCGCAACTGCCGTTGAATCTGGAACTTTATTGCCCGTTGTTGCTGGTGTTGCCGTGTGCCAAGTCAAAATAGAGCCGCTTGGTTTGTTGCCAACGGCAATGCTTGACAAATTGGCCGTTGTTTGCGGACACGCGTTTGTCAAGGTATTCGATGCGAGGTTTGGCGCGTCTGCACCCGCCCCACAGATGACAGATACTGAGGGGGTACACGTTCCCGTGCTGCCCGTTCCCGTTACCGTCAAAGTTTGGCTTCTTGCCGTTCCCGTTCCATCATAAGTAATTGGAATGGCTACGGATGTTTGACCTGCGGTCAATGCACCCGAATAAGAACCCGTGAAACCTGCACCCGTTACGGTGTAAGTAACCGACCCCGCCGTTGTTCCCGTCAAGCCGATGGTTAAAGTACCTGTTTGACCTGCGGTTGCGTTAGCGACGAATGTTCCCGTTGATGTTGCGCTGCCGCAATTGAAGGTATAAGTGGCGACCGCACCGCCGATAATTACTGAGGGGGTACACGTTCCCGTTCCACCCGTTGATGTAACCGTCAATGTTTGCGTTCTTGCTGCACCCGTGCCGTCGTAAGTGATTGGAACAGAAACAGACGCTTGTGCCGCCGTCAAAGTTGTCGTTAAAGTGCCTGTGAAACCCGTTCCCGTTACGGTGAAAGTCGCTGAACCCGCCGTTGCGCTTGTCAAAGGAATCGTTAAAGTACCCGTTTGACCGCCCGTTCCGTTGGCCGTAAATGTACCCGTTGAACTTGCCGTTGCACAATTGAAGGTGAATGTTGCGGGACAAGCTGTAATTGTTACGGTGACGCTTGCCGTTGAATCGCCGTTTCCAGAGAAGCAACCGTTGACGCCATCAAAGAAAGCCGCGTAATATGTACCCGCCAAGACCATTGTACTGTCT
>JAYUKJ010000545.1:0-3563 GCA_043764555.1 Saprospiraceae bacterium | reverse complement strand
CGTATTCTCTAATTTTGTGAGCGTAAAAACAAACAACGTAAAAAGTGAGCGTACTAACGAGAAAAATACTGCCGCCTTTTTTTGGCATTGCGACCATCGGTTGGATAATCGGGGGAACAATTTGGTTCGACAAACAGGCGAGCAAATACAAAGCAGATGTATTCTCAAAATCTCCCGTTTCGTACAATTTCATCGTTCCGCAAAACAACGTATTACCGAGTAATATTTGTTTCAATTCAGGCAGCGCTGTACCGATTTATTACAACGAAAACCTTGTTGATTTACACAATATAGCCGATTTTTTGGTGAAAAATAACCGACATTCTTTAGGGCTTACGGGTTTGTCGGACAGCAGCGAAAATGTAAAAAATAGGGTTCCAAATCTCGGTTTTGCGCGAGCAGAAGCTGTGAAGCTAACGCTTACCAATTTTGGCGCACCTAACAACAGCCTTGACATTAGAAGTGAAGAACAGCCACGGCTAATCAATAACAATCGGGTGTGTGATGCCGTGAAAATGAGATTTGTGGTGCCGACGGAGGGGCATTTTCAAGCGTTGAATTTATGTTTCAAACCCAATAAATTTAGATTTACAGAAACCGTTGAATTGCAAACGTATTTCAATGATTTACAATCTTTTCTGCAAAAAAATCCAACGGCACGGCTAAAAATAGCGGCTTTTGGCTCTGATACTGAGGGGTCCCAAATTTTGGAAAATAGGCTAATTTTTTTAAAGGAAATATTGAAAAATAAACGGGTCAACGTGCATCAATGCATTTTTGAAAATAAAAAAGAAAGAATGAATGCAGCACCCGTTGCAAATGCTAAAGGTCTAACAAATCAACGTATTGAAATTCGTATTTTGACGCCGTAAAATGTCTATTCTAAAATGGTCGGAGCAAACAGTATATTTTTTTTAATGGTTGGCGCGGCATTGTTGACGTATTTGACAATGTATTTATTCGCTCACAATCAAAAGATGGATTTAAAACAAAAAAATGCCACTTTGAACGCGGCGCTCAGCACTTTGCAAGAAGAGCGCGCCAAATTAATTGTCAAATCAGACGGTGTTTTTATGGAAAATACGGCGCAACAAACTGAAATTGCGCATTTAACGGATGAAATTAGAGAATTGCGCGCAGCGCTCGTTCGCCTCGAATCGGACAAGCAGCAAGTGACAAAAGAATATAAATCGCTGGAATCCTTTGTCTTTGAAAGCGACGACAGCAGTGGAATTGACGCCTTTCAAAAAATAATGGGCAGATATTTAGCAAAATAAGAAGCGTTTAAATGTGTGTTTTATGTATTTGCGCATTCATTCGCACCCGTAACTGCATTTGCGAATTTATTCGCACCCGTAACTGCAAATTCATTTGCAGCTACAATCCACGCTCGAAGCGGGTACTTACAATTGAGAAACAACCAAAATTTACAAAATATTAGAATAGTGCTTTTGGACGAAAATCGCATACCGCGCTCTGCGCGGCTTGCGGTTTTTTCTTTGTGGACACTTGGAAGATTAGAAGCTGTGCGATTAGATTATGCTAAGTAGGTCAATATATTTAATCGCTACTTTTTTTATAGAACACATAGGCACATAAAACACATATAAATGATTGGAAATCAGTTAGTTAAAACTATGTATCCTACTGTGTCTATGTGTTTCAAAAAGTGTCGGTTATATGTGTTGAACTACTTAAGACATTTTTAGCATAATCTAATCGCACAGCTTCGAAGATTTCAAGTCGCAATAAATTGATTAAGAACGTGAAATGACGTTTTTTTTTAAATCAACTCGTTATTACTTTTTCCATCAATTTTCTAATAAATAGAGCCTCTTAAACTAATCGTTTAAAAGGCTCCATTACTTGAATTTTGCTTGAATTTTGCTTGAATTTTGCCTGAATTCTACATGAATTTTAGCAAAAAAGGCTTTTATACTGAGGGGTTCTATTTTATAACCTACAACGCAATCCCCAATTTAACACCTTCTTCAATCGCGCGTTTAGCATCAACTTCACCCGCTTGTAAGGCACCGCCGATTAAATGAACGGGCAAGTTTTTCTCTTTTAAAACATTAAAAAGCGCATTATTTGACACTTGCCCCGCGCAAATAACGACGTTGTCAACTTCCAAAACTTGTGGTTGACCGTCTATCAAAATGTGCAAACCTTCGTCGTCAATTTTCTGATACGTCACACCGCCAATCATCTGAACTTTCTTTTTCTTCAAAGCCGCCCGATGAATCCAACCCGTCGTTTTGCCCAAGCGTTCGCCCATTTTTCCCGCCGAGCGTTGCAACAAAACAACCTCTCGTGGCGACTCGGTTTTGACATTGCGCATCAAAGCACCGCCGCGTTCGTAAGTCATATCCACGCCCCATTCTTCCATAAAACCTTGAATACCATGCTCTTGTGTGTGCGTCAAAAACTCCGCCACGTCGAAACCGATGCCACCCGCGCCGATAATCGCCACTTTTTTACCAACCGTTTTTTTGCTCAAAACCACGTCCGTGTAAGTCAAAACCTTCGGATGGTTTTCACCTTCAATGCCCGCTTTGCGACCCGTGACGCCCGTTGCAATCACGATTTCGGCGAAGTCGGCTGCCAAACTCTCATCAAATCGCGTGTCCAAATGAACTTGCACTTTTTGGATATCCATCTGCCGTTTGTAGTAACGCAAAGTCTCCGTAAATTCCTCTTTTCCGGGAATTTGTCGCGCAATATTGAATTGCCCCCCCAAAATACTACTTGCTTCAAATAAATGTACTTCATGCCCGCGTTCGGCCAGCGTAATCGCGCACGACAAACCCGCCGGACCAGCGCCCACAACGGCAACTTTCTTTCTATTTTTGGTCGGCGTAATTATCATTTCAGTTTCGTGGCAAGCGCGCGGATTGACCAAACAGCTCGCCGTTTTGCGGTCAAAAACGTGGTCGAGACACGCTTGATTGCAACCAATGCACGTATTTATCTCATCCGCTCGACCTTCCAAAGCCTTGATTGGAAACTGAGAATCGGCGAGAAAAGGACGCGCCATCGACACCATATTAGCGTGTCCGTCGGCGAGGATTTGCTCCGCAACTTCGGGCGTATTTATCCGATTTGTCGTAATCAAAGGAATCTTCACCGAACCCATCAAACGCTGCGTTACCCAGCTAAAACCACCGCGCGGCACCATCGTCGCAATCGTCGGAACGCGCGCTTCGTGCCAACCAATGCCCGTATTAATTATCGTCGCGCCCGCCGCTTCAATTGCCTGTGCCAACTGCACAACTTCGTCCCAAGTTGAGCCGTCTTCCACCAAATCGAGCATAGATAAACGGTAGATAATGATAAAGTTTTTGCCCACTTTTTCGCGCACTTGACGCACAATTTCCAACGGAAAACGAATGCGATTTTCAAACGAACCGCCCCATTCGTCTTCCCGTTTATTGGTTTTCGTAACGATGAACTGATTTATCAAATAACCCTCCGAACCCATGATTTCCACGCCGTCGTAGCCCGCTTCTTGCGCTAAACCCGCGCAATTCACGAAATCTTTGATCGTTCGACGCACACCGCCG
>JAYUKJ010000544.1:0-3565 GCA_043764555.1 Saprospiraceae bacterium | reverse complement strand
TTTTGAAGATAAAAATCTTCGATTTTTATCTTCAAAAACACGCTCGCTCCAATAGATTTCTTTAAAGGGCGCCTTTTGAGCGAAGCGAAAAACAGCCTGTAAATTGTATAGCTTATTTTATTTCAATTGGCTTAATGATTCGTGGTTCATCAATTATAGAAATGATGCGAAAAAGAAAACCCCTCAGCATAAACGGCACTTTTGAGTCAAGATGAGTGAAAATGCCACTTATACTGAGGGGTCCCCTTTTTACAATATCCCAAATTTTTTCTTTTTCTTCAGTGAAACAGTAGGCGCTGTTTTAATTTTTTCTATCACTGTTTCCAAATCTTCTTTTGAAAATTCACCAATATGAACACTTGGTTCATCAGTGATGGATTGTTTTAGCTTGGCTGCATCGTCTTCAAAAATTTTAGAACAATTGACGTAAGACGTGTGGTCGAGATAATCACGCGATTTGGCATCTAATTCTAAATTAAGGTCTCTAAGAAATGGGTTTGAAAATACATTTTCATTAATTTCTGAATTGATAACCAAAAGAGCTAAATAAACTTTACGGCTATCAAACCCTACGACAACATACCTTTTGGTTTTAGGAATATCTGGATGCATATATTTAAGAACCATACCGATTTTGAAATTATCATCTGCCAATTGATTCTTCATGTCTTCGGGAAAGAAATTACCTAAGTTCTCCATGATTTTCTAAAAATTGTTCGTTTTCAATATTGAGTGATATGTAATCTTTCATGGCTTGGTCAATACCAACCTCATCGGCTATATCCATCACGCTAATTTCGCTTGGATTATAGAATCCTATATAATTTTTCTTCCAAGCGTATTGGTGAGATTTTATTGTCAATTGGTCAAAAGTTAAGTCCTTATTTTCCTTAATTGAGGACGATAAAAAGGCTACGTCGCTTTCTGCGAGTTCTTCCATATCTGCCTGTTTTTTTGCAATCACTTGGTCATTTTGAATATCTAAAAATGATGAGTAAACCGATTCTGGTTTTTCTTTCTTTACCGATTTTAAATTATCGTATGTTTGAGAAGGGACGGGTCCGTATTCCATAGCAATGTAAACGTCTCCCGTGATTGGAAAACCGTAAGTAACAAGATGCTTTTGATCGGCGAAGTACAAAATCTTAAAAATCTTGTGGAAATCGCTTCGTCCGCCCAAGTTTTGTAAAATAAAAAGTATTGAATGCAATACTTTTTCTGTTTCAAATTTGAATCTTTGTTTCATTTTTGATGAATTTTTGAACAAAGTTAGCATTTATTCTAAAGAAAAACAAAAAATGATGCATCCTTCTTTAGCGACAACACATTTTTTTGTTTCATAGGACCCCTCAGTATAAACGGCAAAAAGCCTTAAAAACACGTCGTTTTCAAGGCTTTTTGCCGTTTATAGGAAATCAATTAAGCAGCCTGTTTCAGTTCTCTCGGAAAGGCTTTCACTTCTTGATGCAATCTTTGAGCGATGGGTAACAACTGCATAAAACTTTCGGTAAATTCTTGTTTGAAAGCCGCCAATTCATCCGCGTCTAAGGATTGCCAAGCCTGTTTGAAATCACGATTTAACTGTTGGCGTTCTTCTTCTTTTTCGGACATTAGATAGAGCGTGTAAAAAGTTTGCAATGCCTTGTTTGAGGTCATCTCACGCACTAATTCGTTGACATATTGATATTTATAAATAGTCATTGTTTATGGATGTTTTAATTATTTAATAATTCGTTGCCAAACGGGTCGTACATCGTGCGGGTTGGTTTGGAACAAGTGCGATTTGTGAAGCAGTAAGTAGGTAATTAATTAAAGATTAAAAATTTACAACACTTTGATAATAGGGCTTTCTTGTAAAAACTCGTTATGCCTCTACAAGGCAATTCAGCACGCTTGTTAGTAGAGTCGTCTTACCGAGATTTTGCAGCTACGCCGCAATAAAATCCTCTGTTATTGCGGCGTAGCTGCAAAATCTCGGTAATACTGCGACGAGATAAAGACATGAATTGCCTTGTAGAGGCATAACTATATTTTTATAAGAAAGCCCTAACCTTGATAATCAATTGTTTGAAAATTTTGAGGATACAATAAATTTTAAATTCTTAATTTTTAATTCCCCAAGCGTTTATAGGCTCAAAAAAGAAGGTCAAATACTTGATAAAACGAGTGTTTGACTTTTTTTTTGAAAAATGAACCCAATGTTGTTAAACAATAAAATGGTCAATACCCCCATAAATGAGTAGTCCTACCTATTTTTCAGATGTTGGATTAGCGATAATTTTGCCTTTCCAATTTACCCCCTCAGTATTTTAGCCTTATCAAATCGCTTTTATAACAACAAACCCGACGAAGCAATGCATCAAGACATACATCGGCGGGTTTCTGAAATTAATCAAAATGGATGACCCGTTGGTATTTTATGAGATAATTCAACTATACAGTGGATGTAACGGACTTTAAAGTCGCGCTACACATAACACGTAAGTAAGTACGTACTCACTAATTTAATTTCAACAATCTTAAAATCCAATGCAACGCTTTATCAATCTCTTTGGAACACCCTTATTTTCGGGCATTTTAATCGGCTTATCCTATCCGATTTGGCTCAATGTGCCGACGGGCATTTTGGCGTGGTTTGCCCTTGTGCCAATGCTGTTAGAAATGCGTAATACCTTGACTTTCAAAGCATTTTGCTTGCGCATTTATCCAGTTGTGTTTGTTGGTATTTATATTCAAGGGATATTTGTTTTCGCATTCAGCACGGCGGCTGGCACGTTTACTTGTTTTAGCCAAACCATTTTTACTTTTTTACCCTTAGTTATTCATTATTTTATTCAAAAAAAACTCGGTTGGCGACGCGCCTTGCTGTTTTTACCCGCCGTTTGGACGGTCGGCGATTGGCTGCATCACCTTACGCCGCATAGTTTTCAGGTATCATCTATTGCCTATACCCAAACGACGGTTTTGTGGTTTGCTCAATTTGCCGATGTGTTTGGAATGTGGGGCATTACGTTTTGGGTCGTGGCGGTCAATGTTTCGATAGCTTTAACGATTGATAAACAAAACTTTCCAAAAGTTACAAACTTTTGGAAAGTTGAAAACGCTTTACCCCCCCTCAGTATTTTGACCATTTTTCTCAAAAAATGGGCGTTTCAAGCCTTAATTCTTTTGGGTTTACCCTTGATGTATGCCTTTTGGTCGCATCTGAATCTACCTAACGAACGCTCAATTAAAGTGGCTTTGGTGCAAACAAATGAAGACAGCAAAGTCCAAATAGATTCCATTCAATTCAATAAAAACTTAATCAATCTCATTCATTTGGCCGATTCTGCGGCGCAAACCAAGCCTGATTTAATGGTTTTTCCCGAATCGGCTTTGAATTTTCCGTTGATGCAAAATACCGAAGCATTCAACACCGTCCGACAATACATTTTGAATTGGGGGACTGCCGTTGCCGTCGGTTTTCCTGAATATCCCGACACGTCAAACCGACGCATGGCTTACAACGCCGCTTTTGTGTTCACGCCGTCGCTTGCGTATGCGTATGATAGTTTGAAGATTAAAA
>JAYUKJ010000543.1:0-1055 GCA_043764555.1 Saprospiraceae bacterium | reverse complement strand
AATTTAAGAATGAACCGTTTTCTTTTACTCATTGTCCTTACACTTTTTTTTGCAAATTGCCTCACCGCGCAAGTGACTTCTTCGGCATTGGCAGGACGGGTTATTTCAACAAAAAATGACCCTTTAATTGGTGCCGCAATCATCATAACGCACGAGCCGACGGGAACTATTTTCAGGGCAATAACAGACGACAATGGCTACTATCAACTCGAAAATATGATTGTAGGCGGCCCTTATTCGGTCAAAATAAATTACGTTGGTTACAAAGAAAACAGCAAAAATGACCTGTTTTTATCGTTGGGAAAAACGGGAAAAATAGATGCTGAATTGGAAGATGCAACGACTGAATTGAGTGAAATTGAGGTAAAATCGTCGAAAAATGACGCTTTCGACACGCGAAAGACGGGCGTTGGCACCAATATCGGGCGTAAACAATTGGACAATCTGCCGACGCTCAACCGCAGTTTGCAGGACGCCACCCGACTTACGCCGCAAGCAAGTGGCAACTCATTTGGCGGTGCTAATTTTCGTTACAACAACCTGTCAATCGACGGAGCGGTTGCCAATGATGCCTTCAGTTTTGTTGAGCCTTCGGGCGGAGCGAGCGGCTCATCTGCGTCGGGCGTACCCGGGAATTTGGCGCGCTCGCAACCGATTTCTTTGGATGCTATTGAGGAAGTTCAGGTAAATGTGGCGCCTTTTGACGTTTCGCAGGGCAATTTTACGGGCGGTAGCCTCAATGCCGTAACGCGGCGCGGTGCGAATAAAACGGCGGGTTCTCTCTATTTTTTCGGCCGAGATGGCGATTTAACGCGGGCAAACACGACTTCGGACGGTAAAAAACAGACCCCTCAGTATCAAGACCTTCAATTTGGGGGGCGGCTCGGTGGGGCGTTGAAAAAAAATAAAATATTTTATTTTTTAAATATAGAACAAAGCAACCGAACCGAACCCGTTAGTTTCAAACCCGGCTCGGCGGAGTCCGCAATTCCGTTGGAAGTGGCGCGCACAATTGCCGATACTTTGCTGGCGCGATACGGCATAAACACGGGCAG
>JAYUKJ010000542.1:0-3577 GCA_043764555.1 Saprospiraceae bacterium | reverse complement strand
CTTGACTGATAAATGGTAGTTTTTCAAGAGATAACTGTCTGTCTGTCAATAACTTACGAATGATAATATCGGAAAAACCATTGGTTGACAACAAATTTTTAGAAGACCCCTCAGTATTTATCATCCGAAAATAAGGATAAATCGCCGCGATTGATGGACTGTCCACGCCGAGCATTTCGAGTTGTCGTGCGCGTTTTGGCTGTGACGGCAATGCTTTTTGAGCAACGTAAAGTAAACCCTTTCGCAGGGTTTTGGGCAGTTGCCAATACGGCGAAAAACGCGTGTTGAGCATCTGAAACTGCCGAGAATATTGATAACCCGCAAACAATTCGTCGCCGCCCAAACCCGATAAAGCGACCGTAATGCCCGCATTTTTCGTCGCTCTTGACACAATATACGTGTTCAAACCGTCGCCACTCGGCGAATCCGTCGCGTCAAGTGCTTCGGGCAGACCTTTTAGAAAATCATCGGGTGATAGTTGGATTGTCGTGTGGCGCGTGTTGAATTTTTTAGCAATTAGGTCGGCATAACGCGATTCATCGAACCGTTTTTCGGCAAAACTTACCGTAAATGTATCAATCGGTTGCTCCGAAGTCTGCGCCATCAAAGCGACAACGGCGCTCGAATCAATGCCGCCCGACAAAAATGCGCCAAGCGGCACATCGCTCACCATGCGGCGCTCAATTGAGGCGGTCAAAAGGTCTCGAATGCGCTTTTCAGCGTGCTTTTTGTCGGTCGTTTTATCGTCGATTGGTGGATTTTCTACTCGCCAATACGTTGTTTTTTCCAACCCTTTTTCTGCCGAAATAAGCGCGTATTCGCCCGGCATAAGCTGGAAAATGTTTTTTATGAGCGTAAAAGGCGCATAAACGCTTTGAAAAACGAGAAAATCGCGCAAAGCGTAATTATCCAATTGACGCGGCACAAACGCTGAACTGAGCAGCGACCGAAGCTCGGAAGCAAACAAAAACTGGTCGTCGGAATGGTGATAATACAGCGGTTTCACGCCAATTCGGTCGCGCGCAATAAACAATGTTTCGGCTTCATTGTCCCAAATTGCGAAAGCAAACATCCCGTTTAAATGCGCCAAACAGTCGCTTCCCCAACGCATATACGCCGCCAAAATGACTTCTGTATCCGAGTTTGTCCGAAAATTATAACCGTTCAACAACGGCTTGATGTCGCGATAATTATAGATTTCTCCGTTAAAAATCAGCGTAAAACGCCCCGTTTCGTCTTGAAAAGGCTGATTTGCGCCCGTCGAAAGGTCAATAACCGACAGCCGCCGATGTCCAAGTGCGACGGTGTTTGGTTCAACAAAAAAACCATCCGCGTTGGGTCCGCGATGTGCCAAAGCGTCGGTCATGCGGCGAATTGGTGCGTAGAGCGACTTTTTAGATTTTAGGTTGAGAATTCCTGCGATTCCGCACATAGTTTTCTTTTGGTTTTGTAAATCTATTTATCGTTTTTTATCACGCTTTTAGTCGCTTTTAGTCGCTTTTAAATGATAAAAAGCGACTAAAAGCGACTAAAAGGGTGATAAATGACGTCATATACTGAGGGGTCCTATTTCTTCAAATTTTAAAAAAAATGGACACATATATATACGTGTGAAAAAATTGAGTTTGATAGCGACATTGAAAAGTAGTCGGCAAATTTAGTTGCCGCGTGTAACATCTTGATTATCAATCATTTCGCGGCAACTAAAGTTGCCGACTACAAATTATTAATGTCTTTATCAAAGTGAATGACTCTATTTGCTTAAAATTTGGGCGTATAAATCCGCATATTGTTTTGCAACTATTGCGGGATTGAATCGCAAGACATTTTTTAAACCCTTGTTAATCAATTCATTGCGATAATTCGCGTCTTGTAAAATGCGCTCAATTGCTGTCCGAATGTCGTTTATACTGAGGGGTCCTACGAAGCAAGCGCCGTCTCCCGCAACTTCGGGCATGGCCGAAATATTGCTCGTCAAGACGACGCGACCAACCGTTTGCGCTTCTAAAATCGGCATTCCGAAGCCTTCAATGAGCGAGCAAAAAAGCAGAACGTCGGCGTTTTCGTAGGCTTCGCGCATTTCGGCGTCGGTGAGGTTGACGCTGATTGTATGGTTAATTTTTAACTCATTTAACAGCGCCATTTGAGCCACCGAAATATTGCCAATCACGTGTAAATGGCAATTTAAACCCTGCAAAGCGGCGGCGTGGCGTTCCAAATTTTTATTGGGCGAATTGCCAATATGTAAGAAAGTCGGGTGATTTTGATTGAATTCTTTAGGTTTATGGGTGAAATTCGACTTAATAACCGTCGGAATGACGACTATTTTCTCTGGCAAACAACCCGTGTAACGCAGCACATCCCGCCGTGTTGCTTCTGAAACGACGGTGACAATTCGAGAATGCCAAACGGGCAATTTGAGCCAAAAAGTCTGTAAAATCCACCGCGTTAGACCCGTTTTCCCGTCCAATAATCCACAATCGTGGATGGTCAAAATGGTGTTTCGGCGCGGCAAACCGAGCGCAAAAAAATTGGTATCACCCGTCACGTGGTTAATGTCGGCGCGGTGTTGGCGAATTTCTAAAAGCGCTTTCAAACGTGGAAAAAAGCCAAAACTGTAAAAAGACGACGTGAAAACATCCATTTTTAAGCCATTTTCCGTCGGGAAATGCGCCAACATCTGCTCAAATGAGCCTTCAATGCTCACATTGCCCGTTGGATTGGCGCGTCTGAAAAATAGGCGAACGGTCATTTTTAGTCGGACTTATTGCTTAATAAATTTCGCTTTTTCAGTGCCAACCGTCACGATGTACCCACCTTTTGGCAAAGCCGACACATCTATCCGTCCACCGATTTTGCCCGACTGAACTTGTTGCCCTAAGAGGTTGATAATCGAAAAAGAGGCCCCCTCAGTATCCACACCTTTTTCCGTCAATTCAAGGTTCAAAACGCCGTCCGTTACGAGATTTGGATAGATTTTCAGGCTTTTTGCTCCGTTGAACGCTACTGAAACGACCTTCGATAACGTAGATTTACCGTCCGTATCAATTTGCCGAAGGCGGTAATAATTAACCGTTCGGTTGGCAATAAAATCGCGGTCAATGAACGAATAAACCGAATTTTTGGCGTCTGAAGGCACAAAACCGAGCGTTTCCCACGTGTTGCCGCGTTGGTTGAGGCGCTCAATGTCAAAGCCTTTATTGTTGTCTTCATGGCTCGTTGTCCAATCGAGTTTGACGCTTTCTTGTTGCGTTGTTGCCTTAAAATTCCGCAATTCGGCGGGCAAAGTCGTTGCCACGGTAAGCCAATTTGAGGTGTTGCCCGTCAACGCGAAAGTCCCTGTCAAAGTGCCATTATTGGCGGGTGTTGTTAAGTCGTTTAGCGTCGTTACACCTGGATTTGGGTTGTTGCCGTTGCCTTGATTGAAATTATAATAAGCCACCAAACCCGCTTCGTTGCCCACTAAAGTCGTTGGTGTAGGCGTTCGGATGGTGTTCCAAAGGTGGGCTTCGTCAACGAAACCTTTGAAAAACTGCCCGCCCGCGTTTGCGGCACCCGAGCCAATCGTCATGTCGTG
>JAYUKJ010000541.1:0-12652 GCA_043764555.1 Saprospiraceae bacterium | reverse complement strand
TCGGCTTTTGACGTCTTGGAAGGGCGGATGATTGTCCAAATCGGGATGGCCGTTGTGCGCCCTGCGGAGTTCATTATTTTGGAATTCATGCACAAACTTGCGGAGGCTTAATCCAAATTCCAAGGATTCCAAATTTCAAATTCCAAATTCCAAGGATTCCAAATTCCAAATTCCAAGGATTCCAATCGTGAAATTTGGAATCTTTAGATTTTTGAATCTCTGAAATTTGGAATCTTTGGAATCTGGAATCCTTGGAATTTGGAATCCTTGGAATTTGGAATCTTTGGAATTTGGAATCTTTGAAATCTTTGGAATTTGGAATTTGAAACTAAATGTATGGAAAATTTCGTAGAAATATATAAAAACGCGGTCATACAAATCGCCACGCCTTACAGCACAGGAACGGGTTTCTACTTGAAAGCCCCAAACCTCATTGTAACCAACAACCACGTCATCGAAGGGAACCGCGAAGTGACGGTCGAAGGCGTCGGGTTGCCGCGTCAAATCAGCCGCGTTTTGTACAACGACGCCAAATTTGACCTCGCTTTTTTGGAAATGCCGCCGCGCAACGAAGGTATGCCGACCCTTACGCTCGCGCCGTTCGTGGTGTATGAAGGCGAACGCGTTACGGCAGTTGGGCATCCTTTTGGCTTAAAATACACGTTTACGCAAGGAATTGTCTCCAATCCGCGTCATATTCACAATAATATTGACTACATTCAGCACGATGCTGCCTTAAATCCAGGCAATTCGGGCGGTCCACTCGTCAATACTGAGGGGTCCGTAATTGGCGTCAACACATTCGTTATAAAAGACGGTAACACGATAGGTTTTTCGCTGCCCGCAAAATACTTAGGCGAAGCGCTTGAAGCCTTCGAATTGGGCAATGGCGAAGCGGCGGTGCGGTGCGAAAGTTGTTTAAATTTGGTATTTGAAAGCACTATTGAGACGGGGAACTACTGTCCAAATTGTGGTTCGAAAGTTGAGTTGCCCACCAAAGCAGCGCCTTACCGTGCCGAAGGGGTCTCATTGACAATTGAAAATATGTTGATAAAACTCGGACACGACGTGCGGGTAAGTCGGCGTGGACCGAATAGTTGGGAAATTCGGCAAGGTTCGGCAAAAATTAATTTGGCATACCATCAACAAAATGGTTTAATTCTTTGCGACGCCTATCTTTGCACACTGCCAAAAGATAATATAAAAGCGCTTTACGAGTATTTATTGCGTGAAAACTACCAAAACGAAGGCGTAACATTGAGCGTGCGCGGACAGGATATTATTTTGTCGTTGTTGATTCATGACCGATATTTGCGCGATGATACGGGCATAAAATTATTAAGTAATCTGTTTGAAAAAGCCGATTTGTACGACAACGTTTTGGTTGAACAATACGGCGCAAAATGGCGAACGGCGTGAAAAATGATATTGGGAGACTGGAAAACCTCAAGTATTAAGCAATTTTGGGCAATTTTTATTGAAAATACTGAGGGGTCCCTTTTCCAAATGTTAAAGGGCATTAACATAAATCCGAGCGTGTTTGAAATAATTCACGCTGAAAGGACGTTTGGGTTCTAAAAATAGAAAAGTGTTAAATAGCTGTTATCTTAATTTTTAGAGATACGACTAATGAGATTTTGTATTACTTTTGACGCACAAATACTGTTTTTAGATTGGGTGACTTTAAAAAAAAAGCCCAATCTCATATAAAATAAAATTCGATTTTTTAGCATAAACTATTGATAATCAACGACCATAAAGTCAATCTTTTTTCAACATGAAAAGACTTTCAATACTCATTCTGGCAACCGCACTGAGCTTCGCGGCATTGGCTCAAGACATTCATTTTTCGCAGTTCTACATGGCACCGCTTCAATTGAATCCCGCTTTGACGGGCGTCATGAACTGCAATCAACGCATCAGCGCGAACTACCGCAATCAGTGGGCGTCGGTTCTCCGCGACAAGGCGTTCCAAACCTATCAAGTCGCCTACGACGCTAAAATCCCGACGGGACGCTACGATTATTTCGGACTCGGCGGCTCAATTTGGAGCGACGTAGCGGGTTCACTTAACCTCCGTTCGACACTTTTGAACGTGGATTTCGCCTACACAAAGAAAATGGGCGGCTATCGCAAACAAGCGAGCTACCTCTCAATGGGGGCAAAAGTAGGCTTGGCACAACGCGGTTTGAGCCTCCTTGATGCGCGTTGGGGCAGCCAAAACAAAGACGGCAGTTGGGACCCTACGGCACCGAGCAACGAACCCGTTTTTGGCGTAAACGGCCGTGATAATTTCCTTTTTGCGGACATTTCGGCGGGTTTATTGTGGTTTTCGGTGATGGACGAAAACAATAATTTCTACGTTGGCGGCGCTTATGACCACATCAATCGGGCAAATCAGTCGTTCAATACTTCTCCAACGGCGGTAGCCGTCCCGTTGCTCTCGAAATTTACGATTCACGCAGGTGGCGAGTTTCAAACAAACGACCGCATCACTTTATTGCCTGGCCTCGTGACTTTCATCCAAGGTCCTTATCTCCAAATCAACGGCGGAACGAGTATGCGTTTCCTTTTGGGCAATTCTAAGCGCTCGGCGGAAGCAATTCAATTCGGACTTTGGGCGCGCGTGGGCAACAAGGTGGATGCCGACAACAAAGCGAGTGGCATTTTGATGGATGCTTTGATTTTGTCAACCCGTTTCGATTACAGCCAATTCAGCTTAGGCTTTAGCTACGATTATAATGTGTCGCCGCTCAGAGCTGCGACAAACGGCAATGGTAGTTTTGAGTTTTCTTTGCAGTACAAAATTTGTGGAAACGAAAGACGTGGACTCTATTGCCCTAATTTTTAAAACATTAAAAGTTTTAAAAACGATAATTACGGAACAAATTGCCGTCTGTTAATTTCGATTAAAATGGTATAAAATACGTGTTACCACCTTTTTACGCATAAAAAAATACGCGCAATGATTAAAATCGTTGCGCGTTTTTTTTTAGAGACCCCTCAGTATAATGCCTCATTTTTCTCGTTTTTGACTTACAAATAAGGCGACAAAGAACGCATAAAACACCGCACCATACGTGCCTTCCACGACAAAATCAATCGTATTGGTGAATAAAATCAAGATGTGCAGCAAGGAAAATAAGACAATTTGATACCGTTTTTCTGCAAACCAATGCACGGCAAAAGCCGATAAAAAAATCAAAGTGCCAACGATGCCCGTTCCCGCCAACGAAAAAAGCCAAAAACTGTGCGGCTCGCGCACGGTCAATTCAGGAAAAGCTGTCGTGTATTGTCGCCCAACTTTGTCCATAATATCGCCGTAACCAACCCCGAATATTGGGTTTTGACTAAAGGCTTGAAAACCCATTTTGAGTGACGTAATGCGTTCAGAATCAGACTTTTGCCTCAAATCACCTTGTTGGTATTGTCCAAAATCCCAAACGGCGTAATCAATGCGGTGCCTCAAACTCGGAATTGTTCGATAGGCGATTGAAGGAACGGTCGTTAGAAGGATTAGACTTAGGATGCCAATTTTCCAGCGTTTTTGATTAAAAATAAGCTCTAAAAATTTGAAAAACAGGCATACATACAGCGCCAAAATTGCGCTGCGAACGGAGAGAATGTGAATCGCTACGAATAAAAAAGCGGTTGAACCGAGTATTAAAAAACGCTCATTTTTATTTTTCAAGTAAAAATTTTCTTTCCATAATTCTAAACCGCCGAGCAAAGCAAAGACGGCCATTGTGGCAAAAGAAATGTGGTTCCAATTGGTCGGAATCGGAATGCCTTGACTTAAACCCTGGTTAACTTTTTCAAAATGTTGGTAATAAAAAAACAAATGGCGCGCGCAAAAAATCGAAAAAGCGATTAAAAACACGTAAAAAATCGTCAAAAACTGTTTTTTACTGAGGGGGACTAAATTGGCGAAAGCCAAAGGCAAAATGAGAAAAGGCAATTTTATGCGGACGCGTTCAAGCCAATACACGTGGTTTTCTGACCACAAACCCGAGCCTAAAACGAGTAGAAACGGAACGGTTAAAGCGATGAGCGCTTTATTTTTCCAAAAATGAGCAAAATACTGAGGGGTCCCTTTTAGCTGGAAATTTTTGAGAGAAAAAACGTTGGGAAGCGGTTTGTCTAATTCGTTTTTATTTTCATATATCAAACTAAAAACGGAGACAACCGCCAAACCCCAAAGGCTCACCGACAACGTGAATTTTGACCATGCGAGCGACTGCACCAAGACGCAGCACCAAAAAAAGGTGAATTCAACGCGACTGATGCGTTTAATATAGGTGAAAAGTTGGTTCAAAATTTTACTTTTGCGACGTTTAAAGTAATGATGAATGATGAATAATGAATGATGAATTGTATAAGTAGCTGTTTGTCAACTTTTTATATTATATATCTAAAAAATATTTTTCTAAATGAGTCATTTACGAAGTGATAAATAATCAAAATATAACGACTTATGAGTGTTGAAATTTTTGCAAAAGTACAACAAGCTATCGAAGAAATAGAGGCAGCGCACCCAATTACGAAAGAAGAAGTGGAAGCCTTTCGGATTCGGTTCGTTGGTACAAAAAATATTATCAAACCGCTTTTTGGCAACATTGCCCACGTCGAAAACGCGCGTAAAAAAGAATACGGACAGCTCGTCAATGCCGCTAAAATGGCTGCCGAAGATAAAATGTCCACGCTCCAAGAAGCCTTAGAAGCCGCCGCTGATGCGGGAGAAGCCGATGCACTTGACTTGACCGCGCCCGCCGACCCGCTCGCTATTGGCAGCCGCCATCCCGTTTCCATCGTCATGAACCGCATTATTGATATTTTCGGACGCATTGGTTTTACGGTCGTCGATGGTCCTGAAATTGAGACCGATTGGTACAATTTCACGGCAATGAACACGCCCGAAGACCATCCTGCGCGCGATATGCAAGATACTTTCTACATTCAAGATTCAAAAACGTGGCTCCTGCGGACGCATACATCGCCCGTTCAAGCCCGCGTCATGGAGCGCACAAAGCCGCCGATTCGTATTATTGCGCCTGGCCGCGTTTACCGAAACGAAACAATTTCGGCCCGCAGCCACGCGCAATTTCACCAAGTTGAGGGTTTATACATTGATGAAAACGTGTCGTTTGCCGATATGAAACAGACGTTGATGTTTTTTGCTCAAGAAATGTTTGGCGCGGCTAAAATCCGTTTGCGTCCGTCGTTTTTTCCGTTTACGGAACCATCGGCAGAAATGGACGTTTGGCTTGGCACCGACACGCCCGAAAATTACCGTTTGACGAAGGGAACAGGTTGGCTCGAGATTTTGGGTTGCGGCATGGTTGACCCGCAGGTTTTGGACAATTGCGGCATTGATTCTACGAAATACACGGGTTTTGCTTTCGGCATGGGTATCGAGCGTCAAGCGTTGCGGTTGTTCAACATTCCCGATATTCGTTTTTTGTTTGAAAACGATGTGCGGTTTCTGCGGCAATTTGCGGCAGCGATTTAAAAAGATGTCAAATTTCAAATTCCAAGGATTCCAAAGATTCCAAATTCCAAGGATTCCAAATTCCAAATTCCAAGGATTCCAAATTCCAAGGATTCCAAATTCCAGAGATTCCAAATTCCAGAGATTTGAGATTTGGAATCTTTGAAATTTGGAATTTGGAATCTTTGGAATCTTTGGAATCTCTGGAATTTGGAATTTTTGGAATTATACTAAGGGGTCTTATTTTTTGAAAAATTGGTAAAAAAAAAATGGCACGACATGATAATGGTACAAGATAAACTCGTGAGCGACGAGTTGGTGGAAGAACAATTTATTTGCAATCTGTCGAAATGCAAAGGTGCGTGTTGCTGGGAAGGCGACATGGGCGCACCCGTTGACGAAGACGAAATGCGAAAAATGACGCGTCTTTATCCTAAAATTCGCCCTTTTTTGAGCGAAGAAGGTCAAAAACTCATCGATAGGGAGGGGGTTTATCAGTTGTTTCAAGATGGAGACGAGTCGCAATATGGCGCAACAATCTTACCCGATGGGCGCTGCGCTTTTCTAACTTTTGGCAGCGGTGGCATTGCTCAATGCGGCGTGGAACAGGCGTGGAAAGCGGGCGAAACGGATTTTAGAAAACCCATTTCCTGCCATTTGTACCCGATTCGCGTGTCAAAAAATGACGTTGCGGGATTTGAAGCCTTGAATTATGACCGTTGGGACATTTGCTCGGCGGCTTGTCAATTGGGCAAAGAAGAGCAGATGCCCGTTTATAAATTCTTGAAAGAAGCGATTATTAGAAAATATGGAGAAGATTTTTACGATGAGTTGGATGCTACGGCAACATTCATGAAAGGTCGATAAATATTTTCATACATAAAAAAGAGATGCCTATAAGTTCAAAAAACGTCAAAATACTGAGGGGTCCTTTTTTAAGTCGTAAAACGTTGATTTTAAACAAGTTGGACCTTTTTGAGAATTTGAAAATTTCCAAAAAGCATCGCTCAACAATTATATCCAAGTGCATAAAACAAATGAAAGCCGCTCAATCACCCCCGATTTGGCGGCTTTTTTGCATAAGGTCAAACAGCTCAAACAAGCGTAACAATGGTCAACCAAGTTGAAACATAGAAACTTTTTTTTGTAAGTGTTTTGTCAAAAAGTTAAAAGAGACTAATATGAAAAAAAGTACAGCTACCTTTGCGGGTATGAATTTTACTCGTTCAAAAACCAAGTCTTCAAAGCCGCTTTGGCGATGTGAGCTATCTAAAAAATTACACACTGTTACGATGAATCGAAAAGCATTTTTTTTATCCTTACTGCTCACATTCTTTTGGGAAATGTCGAGTAATGCCCAACCTATTTCAGGTATTATCAATTCTTACGCCCGCGTTATCACATTCGATACTTGTGATATGCGTTTAAACGTGAGTGATACGGCTGGCTTCCGAGCTGGTATGCGTGTTTTGCTCATCCAAATGAACGGGGCAATCACTGATGGGAGCAATTCTTCTTCTTTTGGCGCCGTAAATGCGCTCAACAGCGTCGGAAAATACGAATTCAACGTGGTTGACAGCGTGTCGGACAAGCAAATTTTTCTCCGTTTTTACCTGAAAAATCAATACGATGAGGATGCTATTTTGCAAATAGTCACCTACCCAACTTACGCAAACGCCCTTGTGACGGACACGCTTCGTGCCAAACCTTGGGACGGAACGCGTGGCGGTATTATCGCTTTTGAAGCGGCAAATTTGATACTAAACGCACCAATTGACGCGTCGGGTGCTGGTTTTCGGGGCGGTGGCATAAAAACGTATGCCAATTGCGATGCATTTGAAACCTATACGAGTTATTTCTACGCGTTGAACACAACCGACAAAACAAATGGCGGTCCGAAAGGTGAAAGCATAGCGGCGATTGTTTTGGGCAAAGAGTGCGGACGCGGCGCGCAAGCGAACGGCGGCGGCGGCGGCAACAACCATAAATCAGGCGGCGGCGGCGGCGGTCATACCGCGTCAGGCGGCAGCGGCGGCGAACAAAAGCACGTAAATGATTTTCGGAACTGCACGGGAAAATATCCAGGATTTGACGGAAAAGCCATCTCGGGACTCGGCAACGACCGATTGATTTTCGGCGGCGGCGGCGGTTCAGGACACAATCGCGAAGGCTCGAACAGTCGAGGTGGGAACGGCGGTGGCATCGTACTTATCAAAACAAATACGTTGACAAGCAACGGCAAAAAAATAGTTTCAAATGGTGGCGACGGCGGTAGTAATAATTCAGATGGCGGTGGCGGCGGCGGTGCGGGCGGCGCGATTGTTTTGTTGTCAAATCAAAATACGGGAACAGCGCTCGTTGAAGTCAATGGTGGAAACGGCGGCAATAGCAACAGTGTGGGCGATTACGATTTTGGTCCGGGCGGCGGCGGCGCTGGTGGACGCGTGATAGCGCAAACCATAACGGGTTTGACGAGTAATTTGATAGGTGGTAATTTTGGTAAAAACTACATTCAAAGAGATGGTTTAGGCGCAACAAAGGGGAATAATGGCGGAATAACGGCAGTCTCTAATTTTGCGATACGGACTGGTACGGACACGATTTCACGCGTTTTGGTTATTTCCGAACAACCCGAAACGAAAACAATTTGCGAATTGCAAACAACCACGCTCAGTGTTAAGGCGCGTGGTCCGAGAATGGCTTACGAGTGGCAAATACATCGGGGCGACGACCGCGGTTTTGTACCTATTGTTAGCGACACCACTTTCATTGGTGTCGGCACACCTACGCTTATTTTGAGCCGCGTTCGCACAAGTCTTAATCCTTATTTGTTTCGGTGCGTTATGCGCAGTGAATGTCCTTCACTTTTGGGGTCTATCGCGTCGGATTCGGTTGGTCTGATTATCACGCCCGCGCCGATTGCCCTGTTTACACCAAACGTCGCTTACAATACCGTTTCGTTTACGAACGGTACATCAAATGGAACAAATTATTTATGGGATTTTGGCAACGGACAAACAAGTACGCAAGCGAGTCCAACCTATACTTATCCCGTTCAAGGTGAATATAACGTTAAATTAAGTGCTATAAATCGTTGTGATACAAATATTTATACGTATGTTTTAAAAATAAATGCTTTACCCAAAGCCAGTTTCACGGCAACCACAAATGACTACTGTACGCCCGCTAATGTCCGTTTTACGAGTACATCTTCCAACAATTCGGTGGGTCATAAATGGCTTTTCGCGGGTGGCTCACCCGCTGTTTCCACGGCGGCGGACCCCTCAGTAATTTACGCTGTTTCGGGCGTTTACGATGTCGTTTTGATTGTTTCAAACGCCAATGGTAGTGATACCATTCGCCGAACAAACTACATCCGCGTGAACAGCGCACCAACTATTCGGTTCGACATCACGCGCGCACCGAACAGTACGACCGTCACTTTTGCGAATCGAACGTCTGGCGCAAATACCTACGCGTGGGATTTTGGCGACGGCACAACGAGTACGGAAGCCGCGCCGCAACACGTTTACCGCTCGACGGGTGTTTTTATCGTCTGCATGACGGCGACAAACGCTTGTGGCGTGACTAATTTATGTGATACGTTGATATTATTGAGTTTGCCTTCGGCGAAAATTTCGGTTAATCAGAATACGGGATGTTCACCCCTTGTTGCGCAGTTTGCGGGGCAAAATCCGTCAAATGTCACCTCTTGGTATTGGACTTTTCCCGGAGGAACACCCGCGACTTCAACGGCCGCGAACCCACGCGTGACCTACGCAACGGCGGGCATTTACAACGTGAGTTTACGCATTTCAAACGCGGCGGGCATCAATACAACCGCTCTCGACAGTTTTATACGCGTGTTGCCAACGCCGACTGTCCAATTCGCGGTGACAAGCGTTGATTCTACTTTGGCTACTTTTGAAAATCAATCGTCAAATGCTGCGTACTATAGGTGGGATTTTGGCGATGGGACGGGTTCGGCAGAGTTCAATCCACCGCCGCATCGGTATTATCGAAATGGGAATTATACGGTCACTTTGCAAGCCCTGAACAGCAGTTGCGGCTCGGTAACGACGCGCACTGTGCCGATTTTTGTCGTGGGTACCGAAAATACTGAGGGGTCCTATTTATCGATTTTTCCAAATCCGACGAACGGAAAATGGACGCTCGATGTCAAAACACCGCTTGGTTCAGCCGTCCGTATGTCGGTGTTTGATGCCCGTGGACAGGTTGTTAAAACGGTTCCGTTGTCAACGGAAAGCGTTCAAGCGTTTGATTTTAGCGACCTGACAAATGGTGTTTATTTCCTACAATTCACGAGTGCCAAAGGAAACTATGTTAAAAAACTCATAAAAATATAAGTCTTTTTAGTCCTATATGCCAAAAACGCGCTGCATCGTCAAGATGTGGCGCGTTTTTGGTTTTACAAATATGTTCCAAGTATGTTATGTTCGCCATCATCAAAAAACAAGCGCTTTGAGACTCGCCAAAACGCATTCAACAATGCACGGAAGGAGATACGTAATTTGCAACAAATTGATAATCAAGCAGTTGTTTTGAATTTAATATCAAATTTTGACTCCGACACTATTGCAAGATAAAACGTTAAAAAAAAGCCAACAAACGCGAACGTGGTTGACTTTATGGATTATTTCCCTACACATTTGCCCAATAATTCGTTAATGACCGCTTTAAACGGCTGTTTAACACGATATTAACCGTCAATGAGTGCAGTCAAAATAACTAAATTCATTTTGAAACGCTTTATTACCAAATCTTGCAACATATTTTATTTAATATTTCAATCTCTAACAAAAAATGAAAATTTTGGGAAAACAATGTAGTAATACCTCTTTTTGGAGCCCCCTCAGTATGTGCTTCCTTTTTAGCTTAACTGTACTTTCGGCGCAACCAATCGCGGTCAAATCGGATGTTTCCGACCCTAAAACAAAAGCGTTTCTCGACAAAGTGAAGAAACAATACGAGGGTTACGCGACGCTTGAAACGAAATTTAAGCTGGAAACAAAAATGGCGGAACAGCCTAAAGCGGACGTTCAATCGGGCAAAATTGCGCAACAAGGCGACCGTTACCGCGTGGATATGGATAAAGACAAGGATTTTATCATCAGCGACGGCAAAATTATTTGGCAAAAAGCGGGTAATCTCGTTCGCATTATGAACGCAAGCGGTAAGGCGAGCAACGAATTGTTGTCGCCGAAGGATTTGATGAAAATCTACGAAAAAAAGGAATACGCTTTCGGCATAACGGGCGAACACGCCGAATCTTGGAGTACAAAAGCAACGATTGTTACGCTAAAACCGCTTAATAATCGCCGCAGTGACTACACCAAAATCGAAATTGCGATTGACCAAAAAACGAATTACATCGTCAGTGTCACCGCTTTCGGTCGCGACCAATCGCGTTATAAATTGTCGATGGAACAACCCGCAACGAATCAAAAGCAAGATGCTAATAAATTCGTTTTTGATAAATCAAAATATCCGGGCATCAAAGTCGAAGACTTACGTATTGATTAAAAACGATTATTTAGAGTGCTAATTCATTCGTTTTTATGCAAAAAAGCGGTCAAATACTGAGGGGTATTTGACCGCTTTTTTTATCGAAAGATTTGAGCGCTTTTAAAAAGTTGCCCAATCTGAAAGCACCTAAATCATCACTGCGCGCTTTTTTCAAACAAATGCTTCGACGGCTAAACGCGCTTGAACATCGCCTTCATTGGTAAAATCTAACAATTTCACGGGCATGATAAAATTTTTAGCCCCCTCAGTATCTGCGTCTTTTTTTAGCTCAATTTTGACATAATTGTCCGTGAAACCCGTTAAAAAATCGGCATTTTTATGATTTTCAAACAACACATCGCGCGTTGTTCCGATAAATTGTTCGTAGAAAGCGCGGCGTTTTTTCTCACTCAAAATCCGCAGCATCTCGTTGCGCTCGCGCCGAATGTGCATCGGAACGGGGTTTGGCAGCTCAATCGCCGCCGTATTTGCTCTTTCAGAATACGTAAAAACGTGTAAATAAGAGACAGCCAAACTGTTGATAAAATTGTACGTTTCTTTGAAATCTTCATCCGTTTCGTTCGGAAAACCAACAATCGCGTCCATGCCGATGCAAGCGTGCGGCATCATTTTTTTTATGTATTCCACGCGACTTTGGTACAATTCACGCTTGTAGCGCCGCCGCATTTCCATCAATTGCTTGTTGTTGCCCGATTGCAAAGGCAAGTGAAAATGAGGCATAAAACGTTGACTACCCGCAACAAACGCAATAATTTCATCCGTCAACAGATTCGGTTCGATGCTCGAAATGCGGAAACGGCGAATGCCTTCGACTTTATCCAACTCTCTAACCAAGTCGATGAACATAGCTTCTTTTTTCACTTTTGTTCCCTCAATCACTTCCGTTCCGTTGCCGAAATCGCCGATGTTGACGCCCGTCAAAACGATTTCTTGAACGCCCATTTCCGCAATTTTATTGGCATTGGCCACCACGCTTTCGACCGTATCGGAGCGACTTTTGCCGCGTGCCAAAGGAATTGTGCAAAAAGCGCATTTGTAGTCGCAACCGTCTTGAATCTTCAAAAACGAGCGCGTTCGGTCGCCAAAAGAAAACGCATTGTGAAATGTATTCACTTCCCGAATCTCTCCCGCCGAGACCATGCCTTTGCCTTGCGCTTTGGTCAAGGTATCAATATAATCCGTAATTTTAAATTTTTCGGCGGCGCCAAGCACCAAATCAACGCCGGGAATTTCCGAAATTTCTTGCGGCTTCAATTGCGCATAGCAACCGACGACGACCACAAAAGCATCGGGATTTTGGCGCAAAGCGCGGCGCACTGTTTGCCGACATTTTTGGTCGGCAAAGTCCGTAACGGAACACGTATTGATAACGTAAACGTCGGCGGCGTCCTCGAATTCGTTGACAAAGAAGCCTTTGTCTTCAAAAAGTCGTTGAATGGACGATGTTTCAGAATAATTCAGTTTGCAGCCGAGCGTGTGAAAAGCGACGGATTTGGGCGTTGCCATGATATTAAAGATTTCAGATTCCAAAGATTTCAAATTCCAAAGATTTCAAATTCCAAAGATTTCAAATTCCAAAGATTTCAAATTCCAAAGATTTCAAATTCCAAAGATTTC
>JAYUKJ010000540.1:0-3580 GCA_043764555.1 Saprospiraceae bacterium | reverse complement strand
TACTATGCGAAGTAGGTTTGGCGTCTTTCATTTCAAAAAAGGGACCCCTCAGTATAAACGCCCAAAAGCCTTGAAAACCGCGTGTTTTCAAGGCTTTTTAAGTTTGAAAATGTACAAATATTAATATTCATCCACTAATTTAAAAAAAAGAGACCCCTCAGTATAAAGGCATAAAAAGCCCAAAAACGTTTGCTTTTCAAGGCTTTTGGTATAACTTTGCACAAAATATAAAGCTATGGTAAAGAAATTAGTTCGTTTTGATTGGGCGATGAAAAAAATGCTTCGGCATAAAGCCAACTTCGACATCTTAGAAGGCTTCCTATCTGAATTGCTTAATGATGAAGTGAAAATAAAACAAGTCCTTGAAAGTGAAAGCAACAAGGAAACTGCGGATGATAGATTCAACCGAGTAGATATTCTCGTTGAAAACCAAAAAGGGGAATTGATAATAGTTGAGGTACAAAGCACCCAAGAACACGACTATTTTCATCGAATATTATACGGTGCTTCAAAAGCGATTACAGAACATATTAGTGAAGGTCAGGCTTATGTCCATGTCAAAAAAGTTATCTCCATTACAATTGCTTACTTTGATTTAGGACAAGGAAAAGATTATGTATATCACGGTACGAATATTTTTAAAGGTATCCATAAAGGCGATATTTTAGGACTTTCTGATACGCAAATGAAGGCTTATGACAAAGCAAATATTTATGAAATATATCCCGAATATTGGGTAATAAAAACAGGGAAATTCAGAAATAAAATTAATGATAAATTAGATGAATGGATTTATTTCTTGAAAAACGCGGAAATAAAGCCAAGTTTTTCGGCAAAAGGCTTAAAAGAAGCCCATGAGAAATTGGACACCATGAAATTGCCTGAAAAAGAACGCAAGGCTTACGACGCTTATCTAAGTCACATGATGAGCATTGCAAGCCGCAATCATACAATTGAAATTGATGCAAAAGAAATAATTGAAAAAACGAGAAAAAAAGCAAGAGAGGATAGAGATATTGAATCCGTAATTGGATTGCATGAAATAAATTTAAGTGAAGAAAACATAGCAAAGGCACTCAAAATACCCATTGAGCAAGTCAAACAAATCATTGAAAAGCATAAAAATAAGGCTTAATTCAATCTTTTGACTACGCCGACGAGCCATCATTTCAAAAAAAGAGACCCCTCAGTATAAACGTCTTTTTTTGCTCATTTTGAGTAAAAAAGGACGTTTATACTGAGGGGTCTTTTTTTTGATGTCGGGAAAAAGAAACCGCCTCTCGATAGTCTTCAACCATCAAACACGGGCGGCAATCGCGCCCATTTTTGATGCATTGCGCCGTTCTTCAACAAAATGAAAGGGAATAAATTGAAAAATATAGTGAACAGTATGAAAGAAATGAACGTTACATGATGTGTTTGGGCGATGCTCAATTACATAAAACGACATTCAACGACAGAACAATGGAAAGACTGAAAAACTACATAAAATCGCAAATACTCATTGACGAAACAGATTTAGCGTCAATTTTAAGCAATTTCAAAGAATTGAAAATTCCTAAAGGAAGATTTGTTTTAAAAAAAGGGCAAGTAGCAACTAATTATTTCTTTGTAAAATCAGGTGGTCTTCGCGTTTATTTCGACCACAATGAAAGACAAGTGACGGGTTGGATAGCCTTAGAAAATGATTTTTTTACGGATTTATCCAGTTTAAAAACTCAAACACCCTCTCATTTCTACATACAAGCCATGGAAGACACCGTTTTATTGACCATAAAATCGGATAAAATGAACGAACTTTACAAACAGTTTCCGCTTTGGCAACAATTTGGCAGACAAATTTGGGAGACAACTTTTCTTAGATTGCTTCAATGTATTATTGGTTTTCAAACAATGACGGCAGAAGAACGCTACATGACCGCAATGGAAGATTCAGACTTGCTAAAAAGAGTGCCGTTAAAATACTTAGCTTCCTATTTGGGCATAACCCCAACATCTTTAAGCCGACTGAGAAAATTAAAAATTAAAAATTGAGAATTAGAAATTTGCAAACGACTGAGAACCAGTTAATTGCAAATTTAAAAATTTTGCATTTTATTTTTTTACGATTTCTACGAAAAATCATTCGATAGTTCATTAATTGCCATTTGGTAATTTTTGTAATGTCTATGCCTCGTAATTTTGCCCTATTATTTTAAATAAATTAAAAAAAATAGGAAAATGGCTATTAAAATTGGAATTATCGGCGCCGGTCCTGCGGGATTAGTCACAGCACTTGCCTTGGAGGCGTATTGCAAATCAAACGATGTCGAGATAACTTTGCTCGATAGAAATCAAAGTGCCTTGGATTATCCTGGCGTTGAATATGGCATTCAATCGCGGGCTTGCTTGGCACTCAAACGAATTGGGATAAAAGAAAAGGCATTAGCCTGTGGTTTGAACACTTCCCGCATCAGTTTTTTTAACGCGCGAACGAATAAAAAACAAAAATTTGGGGTTTCCACCGACCCCGATTTGACGGTGACGGTGCTTAGACAAGAGTTCCTTTCCGCGCTTACAAATCTGTTAACCCGCACTCAGATTATTCGGGAATTTAATGTCAAGTCAATCCAAACATCACCCGAAAAAGTTACCGTTCTTTGCGACGGCAAAGAAGGCAAAGATGAATCTTTGACGTTCGATTTTTTAGTTGCCGCCGACGGCATTGGTTCAGTCGTTAGAAAAGACTATTTCAAGGATGAAAATTACATTCACAACCGAGGATTTTCTTGTTTGTATATGTTAATTGAAGCACCGCAAGACAGTCCACAGCGCTTCAAAACGCTTGCAAACACGGGAGAATGCTGGATAGTTCTTGGAAAATCAACAACGGCAACTTTCTTTCCAATGGGGAAAAATCGACTCGCCGTGGGCATCGGATTTGATGACGAAGTGCAAGCAGAAATTTGGCGTTCAGCGGGCGTTGATGTCCATAAAACTTGGGCTGATTTGGATGTTACTCAAAAAGAGAAAATTGCGGCATTACTTGCAGCCGATTGTTCGTTTCAAGATGGTTTGTTGAACCAAGCTTTTCAGTGGGTTCCTGATTGGAATTCATTTAAAATTTATCTCTGGAAAATGCGAGACAGCGATGTTGCGACCCGACCCTACAACGAATATGGCAACGTCATAATGATTGGAGACGCCGCCCACGCCATCATGCCCACAATCGGAATGGGTGCGAGTCTTGCTATCGAAGATGCCGAAATTTTGGCGCGTCATCTTGCCAATCAAATACTTAAAGACCCGTCAAACTTCAAAAGTACCCTCGATAAGTACGCCGCGCTTCGTGTTCCGATTTGGAACGAATTGATGGCTCGGGCAAGAGCAGGCGCAAGGCTTAATTTTGTTGGCATACGCCACAAAAGTCGCTTTGCAGTGGGTCCGCAAGTTCCCGGTCGAATCTTTTGGCGAGTTGTTGCAGGGATAGAAGAATTGATTGGTTAAGGGAGTGGGTAAGTTATTTTTGCAAATTTCCTAAAGTAGGTTAGTCGTCTTTTATGTCAAAAAAAAGGGACCCCTCAGTATAAACGTCCTTTTT
>JAYUKJ010000539.1:0-12687 GCA_043764555.1 Saprospiraceae bacterium | reverse complement strand
GAGAAAAAGGGATTTTTAAATTTGAAAAAGAGTGGATAAGCAATCTTTCTCTCGAAAAATATGACCTCGATAACCTTGATTTGGTGCCGCTTATGTTCCAAACGGGTTATTTGACGGTCAAAGAAAGGGATATTACGAATGGAAATCTGCTTTTAGATTATCCAAATCGGGAAGTTCGCGATGGTATGTATCAGTTTCTGTTGGACGATTTGACGCGGACGCAATACCGCAATAGTTCGGGAATTACGATTCAAGATTTGAGTAAAGCGTTTAATATCAACGATTTAGACAGGGTTCAGTTGATTATAAATTCGCTTTTCGCCGATTTGCCAGCGCCTCTATTTGAGCCTAAAAACGCCAACGACAAACGTAAAGAACTCGAGTTGTCGGAGCGTTTTTTTCACAGCATTATCCATTTGGTTTTCAAATATTTGGGCGTTTTTATTGACTCCGAAGTCTATACATCCTTTGGCAGAGCCGATTCTGTGGTGACAACTGCAACGCATATTTACGTCTTTGAATTCAAATACAACCGCAGTGGTAAAGCCGCTTTTAGTCAAATTGAAAAGAAAAATTACGCCGACACTTACCGAGCAACGGGCAAAAAATTGGTCGGCATCGGCGTCAATTTTAGCCACATTACCCGTCGAATAAATGGTTGGGTTTTGAAAGAATTGTGATAAGCGCTCGTTAATACTTGTTTGTTTCGTAAGTAATTCAAAAATCACGTTCTTCATTTTCAAAAAGAGGCCCCTCAGTGTAGCGCCTAAAAACGCCGTTTTTTACTCATTTTGAGCGAGAAACGGCGTTTTTTATGCCTAATACTGAGGGGTCTCTTTTTTATAAAAATATTTGCGTAAAAAATACGCAAATAAATTTGACAATGTGAAACACACACCCTTATCTTTGCGTCATTATTACACAAAATAGTTTTTGAGCATAACCAATCAATAAAATGCTCATCGCTAATCCGCGCATTTCTAATTCTCAATTTTTAATTTTTAATTCAAAGAATAATGGAATCACTCGATAATTTCCCAAAACCCTCCGTGACGATTGACAACGTCATTTTTGGGTATCAACACAAGCAAGTGTCGCTTTTATTGCTCAATCGGAAGGAAGCCCCGTTTGCGAACACGTGGACATTGCCGGGCGGTTTTCTTAGGGTCAATGAATTTGAGACGTTTGAGCAGGCTGCCAAACGCATTTTGATGGATAAAACGGGCATCGCCGACGTGTTTTTGGAGCAACTCTACACTTTCGATTCGCCCGAACGCGACCCGCGAGGACGGGTTTTATCAGTCAGTTATTTTGCTTTGGTGAACCCAACAAAGTACGATATTATGGCGGGAGAAGCGGCAAATGACGTGCAGTGGTTCGATTGGAAAAACTTGCCGCCGCTTGGTTTTGACCACGCAATGATTGTCGAAAAAGCGGTTAATCGCTTGAAAACCAAGGTGTTGTGGCAACCAATTGGTTTTGAATTATTGGACAGTCCGTTCTCGATTCCTGAATTGCACACGTTGTATGAAACGATTTTGGACAAGCCGTTTGAACGTAGAAATTTCTACAAACGGTTTATGGAATTGGATATTTTGAGAAAGGTGGACACGCGACGTGACGGCGGGCGGAAACGCCCTGCGGATTTGTTTGAATTCGATGAAGAAAAGTATAATAACTTGATTAACAATGGTTTATCATTTAAAATTTAGATATTTTTTTAACACATAGGCACATAGGACACATAGTTTTTTCTTCTTTTTGTCTTTTTCTATGTGTCCTATGTGCCTATGTGTTAAAAAAAATATTTAAGTGTTAAAATCCAAGACAATGAAAATTTCACCCATTTTGCTAAAAGACGGCTACAAAGTTGGCCATAAGTTTCAATATCCCGAAGGAACGACTTTGGTGTATTCCAATTTAACCGCCCGCAAATCACGCGTGGCAGGCAGCGACGCCGTTGTTTTTTCGGTTTGCAATATTTTATCAAAGCGTATTTGATGGAACAATTTGACGAACATTTTTTCAATCAACCGAAAGATGCTGTCTTGAAAGCCTACAAACGCCGCATCGAAAACTACCTCGGCAAAGACGCGATTACCTACGACCACATCGCCGATTTGCACGATTTGGGCTATTTACCGCTTGAAATCAAGGCAATTACTGAGGGGTCCCTCGTGCCGATGAAGGTTCCTGTTTTGACCATCAAAAATACAAAACCCGAATTCTTTTGGTTGACAAATATGTTGGAAACCGTGTTGAGTGCTGTGTTGTGGAAACCAATTACGTCGGCAACAACGGCGTTCAGTTACCTCAAAACTTTTACGAAATACGCCCACGAAACGGTCGGAACGGATGAGCGTTTTATTGCATGGCAAGGACACGATTTTTCGTTCAGAGGAATGTCGGGCATCGAAGACGCGACGATGAGTGCCGCAGGGCATTTGCTGTCCTTCGCAGGGACGGACACGATTCCCGCGATTGATTTTTTGGAGCAATATTACAACGCCGATTCGGATGTGGAATTGATTGGCGGAAGCGTGGCGGCAACAGAACACAGCGTACTTTGCATGGGTACGAAAGAGGATGAAATGGGTACTTTTATCCGTTTAATGACGGATATTTATCCCGAAGGCATCATATCAATCGTATCTGATACTTGGGATTTTTGGCAAGTTATCACTGAATTTATGCCCAAATTGAAGGCAAAAATCCTAAAACGCAACGGTAAAGTCGTGATTCGTCCCGATAGTGGTGACCCAGTAAAAATCATCGTCGGCGATCCCGAAGCGGTAGTGGATTCGCCCGAATACAAAGGCGCGATTGACTGTTTGTGGGAGACTTTTGGCGGCTCAATCACGCCGCAAGGCTATAAATTGCTCGACTCGCACATCGGTTTGATTTACGGCGACAGCATCACAACCGCCCGTCAATTGGCGATTTTGGAAGGCTTGAAACGCAAAGGTTTTGCGAGCTACAACGTCGTTTTGGGCATCGGTTCTTACACCTACGAATACGTCACCCGCGACACTTACGGCTTTGCGATGAAAGCCACTTACGGCGAAGTCAACGGCATCGGTCGCGCCATTTTCAAAGACCCAAAAACGGATGATGGCACTAAAAAATCCGCCAAAGGCTTAATGTCCGTACACCGCAATCCATTCACAAACGCATTGGAACTGCACGACGAATGCACATGGGCAGAAGAAGCGGAAGGCGAATTGAAAACGGTATTTCGAGACGGAAAATTGTTGGTGGATTTGAGTTTGAGCGCGATTCGGGGGAATTTGAGAAAGGAATTGGTGAAGGCGGAGGTTTGAAAAGAGACCCCTCAGTACAAACGGCTAAAATATTGATTTTCAACGAATTATTGCTCTTTTCGAGCGTCTTTATTTACTTGACATCTCTATAAAAGAACGTCGTCATTGCGAGCGCAGCGAAGCAATCTGCCAAGTGACGAAGACTATTAAACAAGACCATCAGCCTATTAAAATGACTGCGAAACCTTGGAGATTGCGTCGTCGTGCCTCCTCGCAATGACGACCCGTTCTGTATAGTTTTGGAGGAAAAATAGAGATTACGGAAGTTGCTAAAAATTAAAACGTAAAATATGAAACATCCCTATTTGAATCCAGAATTCACCTATCAACGGCTTTTGCGCGAGTACAAACAGCACAATTCGATTGCCGTTGCCGTTGATTTTGACAACACGATTTATGACTATCACCAATCGGGCATGGATTGTTCTGACATCATGGATTTGTTGCGAAAACTGCACGGCATTGGTTGCCATATCATCTTGTGGACGTGTTCGGAGGGGGAGGATTTTATCAGAAAATATTGCAAAACGCATCAAATTCCGTACGCCGCCATCAATGAAAACCCGCCGTTTTTCAAAAGCAATAGTCGAAAAATTTACTATAATGAATTGCTTGATGACCGCGCAGGATTGCGGGAGTCGTTTGATAGATTGACGAGATTGAGTGAAGAAATTGTTGCGGAAAATGAAAAAGGGGACCCCTCAGTATAAACGCTATTTTGACTAACAAAAAGGTCTATATAATTGAAAACTTAGGTGGATGCAAGCCAATATTTTTCAAGACTTGACGTAAATTAATAACATTTTGTCTATTGAGTTGCAATAGTTCGACGGTAGCACGTCCGCTATCAGTCCGTCCTAAGATGAGTAAATTATCTTCGCTCCATTTAAAGTGTTCTGTCCACAATGAATTTCTTGGATTAAAGATTGGGCAAAATTGTCCTGTCAGAGGGTCAAAATAATGTGTACTTCCCCTTTTGAAACCATTACAATAGCCACAGCATCGGGCAATATTGAATAATTCAGACGTACCACCTTTACTGACAGGTATGATATGGTCAAAATGGAAAAAATCAGTCGCGTAGTTTTCAGGATGTAGGCAATATTCGCAGCAGCCATTCGAGAATCCGATGACTTTGCGCTGAACCGCTTGGGATATAGAGTTCAGACATGGATAGTCCGATTTAGACCCATTTTTTCCATGATTTGCGCTAATGTAATGGACTTTAATTCTGCCAACTCGACGAGATAGGTCAAACGTTCGTAACGTATTTTCTCCTCTTTGTCAGCCAATTCCATAAACTCCACATACTCGGCGTCGGTAATTGTTTCGGCTTCAAGTTTTTGAACCAGTAGTTGATAGCGCAACGTTTTTTCTAATCCCAAAGCGGTTTCGTTGATTTTTCTCAATAAAAAACGCTCACGATAGGATTTATCCGTCGCTTGTTTCTGAACGATTAGACCATTTACAGCTTGAACAAAACGTTCCATTTCAATCAAAGGCATTTGAGCCACATCTTTTAATAAGGTTTGAGCATCCATATTTCGTTATTTTTTGACAAAAGTAATCCATTATTTTGAAAATGCAATACTCTAAAAAATGGCTTCTTGCCAATAAAACCGACACCACCGAATACATTTTCTTTTGGGGACACGCCCCAAGTAATGACGGTTCGATTCGTAAAACTTGTTTCAGTCAATGGTGGATTTGCCCGTTCACAATTGACGGCATCACCTATCCGACTGCCGAGCATTGGATGATGGCAGAAAAAGCGCGGTTGTTCAAAGATGAAGCACAGTTGGCAAATATTTTGGCAACTAAAAAAGCCTCCGCCGCGAAAGCGTTTGGGCGAAAAATCGAAAATTTTGACCCATCCCTATGGGACGCTCAAAAAGGCGATATTGTCGTAAAAGGCAATTTGGCGAAGTTTTCACAACACCTTGATATTCAAGCCTTTCTGTTAGCAACGGGCGATAAAATCATCGTCGAAGCCAGTCCCGTTGACTCAATTTGGGGCATCGGTTTAGCACCCGACGACCCGTTGACAACGCAGCCTGAACATTGGTTTGGAGAAAATCTGTTGGGCTTCGCGTTGATGGAAGTGCGGGACGTTTTGTATTTGCGAATTCATTCGCACCCGTAACTGCAAATTCATTTGCAGAATGGCATACAAACAAAACTATTCTTTTAAAGTAAACTTCTTTCCTGCGAATGAATTCGCAGTTACGGGTGCGAATGAATTCGCAAATACATCTTTACATAAAAAAAACAATCATGTTAAAACTCAATCTCATCAATCCGCAAGCGTCGGACATCGCCTATAAAACGCTTGTTTTTCCCGATGGACAGCCGCATATTGTCTTAAATTTGGACAAAAATGCCGTTTATACTGAGGGGTCCCTTGTCGTCGCTCGGATAGCGAATCCGACCGATTTGTTCACCGTTTTGATGGCAAAAGACGTGCTTGAAACGCAAGGCTTTGAACATATTGACTTGACAATCAGCTACTTAATGGCTGCGCGCATGGACAGACAAATGACCGATGGCGAGCCATTTTCACTGCGCATTGTCGCGGCAATCCTCAATCAAGCGGGCTTTCGGCGCATCTCGATTTTTGACCCACATTCAGACGTTTCGACGGCTTTGATTTTGCGGTCAAAAGCGATTAGCAACGAAGCATTTGTGGGCAAATGTCTCGACCATTTTTATCAAAATCAAGAACGTGGCGACTACGCTTTGATGTCGCCCGACGCGGGTGCTTTGAAGAAAATCTATAAAGTCGCGCAATTTGTTGATGCGCCTTCTGTTATTGAATGTTCAAAAAAACGGGATGTAAAAACGGGACATTTATCGGGTTTTCACACCGATATGGCTGATTTTCACGGCAAAACGTGTTTTATTGTGGATGATATTTGCGATGGCGGCGGCACATTCGTCGGTCTGGCAGCTTTACTGAAATCACGCAACGCAGGGAAAATTGTGCTAATTGTCAGTCATGGCATTTTCAGCAAAGGCTTCGATTTGGCGAATATTGACGCGATTTACACAACGGATTCTTTCAAAAACTTTAGTGAACTGCCACCTCATGTGGTCGTTTTGCCGATTGAACAGTTGATGCATTAGAAGCATTAGAATAAATTAAAAAGCCGTTCAATTACCAGCGTAATGAACGGCTTTTTTTATTTATAGAACCTTTGTAATCAATTAAAAATCAATATTTTAGCAAAAATACTGAGGGGTCCTTTTTTTGACTTATTTTTTCTTCCGTGCCAAAACAGCCTTCACAGCCGCGATAACATCCTTCACACCCAAGCCGTATTTCTCCATCAATTGGTCGGGCGTTCCGCTTTCGCCGAACGAATCATTGACGGCAACAAACTCCTGTGGTGTCGGTAATTGACGTGCCAAAACTTCGGCAATTGCGCTACCCAAACCGCCTGCCCGTTGGTGTTCTTCGGCGGTCACAACGGCTTTAGTTTTCTTCGCAGATTTTACAATTGCCGCTTCATCGAGCGGTTTAATCGTGTGAATATTAATGACTTCGCAGCTAATGCCTTCTTCGGCAAGGGCTTTTGCGGCTTCAATCGCGTTCCAAACCAAGTGACCCGTGGCGAAAATCGTTACGTCGGTTCCTTCCGTCAATTGCAACGCTTTTCCTATGACAAACGGCATACCTTCCGTGAAAATAGGCCACGCTGGACGACCAAAACGCAAATAAACGGGGTGTTTATAGTCCGCAATTGCCATCGTTGCCGCCTTCGTTTGAGCATAATCGCACGGGTTGATAACCGTCATGTGGGGCAACATCCGCATCATGCCGATGTCTTCCAAAATTTGATGCGTTGCTCCGTCTTCGCCGAGCGTTACACCCGCGTGAGACGCGCAAATCTTTACATTTTTGCCCGAATATGCCACCGATTGACGAATTTGGTCATAAACACGGCTCGTCGAAAAATTAGCAAAAGTCGTCGTATAAGGAATTTTTCCCGCAATTGCCAAGCCTGCCGCAATGCCAATCATATTCGCCTCAGCGATGCCAACTTGAACATAACGTTCAGGAAATTCTTTGATAAAATTGTCTAATTTCAGGGAACCCGCAAGGTCGGCTGTGAGTGCCACAACGTTTGGATTGTTGCGTGCCGCTTCCAAAATACCGTCGCCGAACCCGTCGCGCGTCGCTTTTTTTCCCGTTACTTTAATATGGTCGAATGTGGTCATTTTTTCAATTAAGAATTAAAATGTTTGATAAATTGGTGAGTGTACTTGTATTTGCGAATTCATTCGCACCCGTAACTGCGAATTTATTCGTAGAACAGCAAAAATTAAGGCTTTATACTGAGGGGTCTTATTTTAAACACATAGACACATAAACACATAGGAAACTTAGTTTTACTCAATTTATGTTTTACGAAAACATTTGTTAGAAAAAACTATGTCTTCTATATGCCTATGTTTTTGGAAAAAAATATCTAACTAATTGGCAATCAATTATTCAGACATATCCATTGTGTGGAATACGTTGGCAACATCATCATCGTCTTCAAACTTATCAATGAGTTTGAAAATGGCTTCTGCTTGTTCGTCGTTGAGTTCTTTTGTCATGTTTGGAATCCGTACCAAACTCGCTTCTTCAATCTCAATGCCTTTACCTTCCAAGAAATTTTGCATCTTTCCGTAATCTTCAAAATTGGCGTAAACGATGAGTTCGTCTTCTTCAATTTTGATTTCGTCGAGACCAAAATCAATCATTTCAAACTCCATTTCTTCATAATCGGGCATGGCGTCTTTTTTTATGCGGAACATACTTTTGCGCGTAAACATGAAATCAACGGAGCCAAAAGTACCCATCGTGCCGCCCGATTTGTTGAAATACATCCGAATATTCGCCACCGTTCGCGTCGGATTGTCGGTTGTGGTTTCCACCAAAATCGCGATGCCGTTGGGTCCGTAGCCCTCGTAAACGACTTCGTTGTAGTTTTCAGCGTCCTTCGATGTTGCTTTTTTAATCGCCGATTCGACGTTTACTTTCGGCATATTTGCCTTTTTCGAGTTCTGAATCGCCGCCCGAAGCCGTGGATTGTTGTTCGCGTCGCCGCCACCCGATTTGACTGCAATGGCGATTTCACGCCCGATTTTTGTAAAAACCCGCGCCATATTCGACCAACGTTTCATCTTGGTCGCTTTGCGGTATTCAAATGCTCTGCCCATAATTTATTGATTATGATATTTTACAATGAGAAACCTTCGAGGTTTTGAAAACGGCGAAGGTTTGAGTTTAATCGTGCTTCAAAAGCGGCGCAAAACTAACTTTTCTAAGCTAAAACCCAAAATTTTAGTTAAAATACTGAGGGGTCCTTTTTTGCAACTTTTATGTCCCTTTAAAATCCGTTTTCTGAAAAAATTTGTAACTTTGGCACATGAAAGAGCTGAAAAATCTGCCAATAGGTATTCAAACCTTCAAAAATATGCGAGAAGGTAATTATGTGTATGTTGACAAAACAGAACACGCTTATCGTATTGCAAAAAATGGTGGTGCATTTTTCTTATCCCGCCCGCGTCGCTTCGGCAAGTCGCTGATGCTGTCAACTTTGCACGAACTTTTTGAAGGTAATCGTTTGTTATTCAAGGATTTATGGATTGAAGATAAATGGGATTGGTCGCAGAGAAATCCTGTGATTCGTTTCTCTTTTGATGCCGTTGATTATCAAGGAATGGGTCTGGAAAAAGCCATTCTTTGGGAATTGAGGCGCATTGCTAATGAAAAAAATATACAACTTTCAGACGATTCTCTCAAAACTCAATTCAAAGAATTGATTCAACAACTGTATGAAAAACATGGAAAAATCGTCATTTTAGTGGATGAATATGACAAGCCAATCATTGATTTTTTGGAAAAAGAGGAGCTGCATATTGCTAAAACGAACCAAAAAATCATGAAAAGTTTTTACTCCGTTTTGAAAAGTGCAGAAGCTCAAATTCGGTTGCTTTTCATCACGGGCGTGTCAAAATTTGCTCAAGTATCCATTTTTTCGGACTTAAATCACTTGAATGATTTGACTTTGCATCCTGATTATGCGACAATTACGGGCTACACGCAAGAAGAATTGGAAGCGAATTTTGAAGACCACATTAAGGCGGTTGCCGTATATCAAAAAGCGAATTATGACGAGCTTTTAGTCGAGATAAAGGAATGGTACAATGGTTTTAGTTGGGATGGTATGAATACTTTGTACAATCCGTTCGGAACGCTCAATTTTTTGGGACAAAAAATATTTAAAAACTTTTGGTTTGCAACAGGCTCACCGACTTTTCTCATCAATTTAATAAAAGAAAAAGGGGTTTACGAATATGAAAAAAAATGGATGGATAGTATTTCTCTGCAACGTTATGACCTTGATAATCTTGACCTTGAGCCGCTTATGTTTCAAACGGGTTACTTGACCGTCAAGGAATTAGATATTACGAATGGCAATATGCTTATGGATTACCCGAATCGAGAAGTTCGGGAGGCTATGTATCAGTTTTTAATTGATGCAACAACGCGCAATCAATACACAAGTAGTTCAAATATTACCATTCAAGATTTGAGTAAAGCGTTCAATTCCAATGATTTAGATAAAGTGAATTTGATAATAAATGCCTTGTTTGCCGATTTGCCTTCCGTTTTATATGAAGCTAACAAAGCCGATAAGCGCAAGGAAATTGAACTGTCGGAGCGTTTTTTCCACAGCATTATTCACTTGGTTTTCAAATATTTAGGTATTCATATTGATTCGGAAGTCAATACGTCTTTTGGTCGAGCCGATTCTGTAGTGACGACGGCGAGCCACGTTTATGTGTTTGAATTCAAATACAACCGCAGTGGAAAAGCCGCTTTTGCTCAAATTGAGAAGAAAGAATACGGCGAAAAATACCGTTCGACGGGCAAAACGATTGTCGGTATCGGCGTTAATTTTGGACATATTACCCGCAAAATAAACGGTTGGGTTGTTAAAAATTTGTAATTTTCTGAAAAAAGGGACCCCTCAGTATAAACGTCAAAATCCTTACAAAACTGTCTGTTTTGCAAGAATTTTGACGTTTATGGGGAAATAATCTTTCCAAAAGTTTTAAACTTTTGGAAAGATTGCCTTCTAATTGAAAATCTCGCCCCGCATCAGATTCAAATTCGCTTCATGAAAACGCCGCATAATGCGCGGAAAGCGGTAGTTTTTATACGCAATATAAGCGTCAAAATCAAAAAACAGATTGTCTTTTATGCTTTCACGAACGGCGTCAATGTATTCGTGGGCGTCTTTTTTGCGCTTTAGAATTTCAGATTTATCCGTCGTTGGCAAGCCATGGCCGCTTATAAGTAATTGAATATCAAAGTCTTTTAGGATTTTATCCGTTTTATTCAACGTTTTTTCGTATTCAAAAGAACTGTGATAGATGTACGGAAATTCAACGCCGCAGAGATAATCGCCCGCAATCCAATATTGCCCGTTGACGATGGTAAAAATGCCATCGGGATTGTGTCCTTGGGCGTTAAAAAACGTCAATTCGGTGTCGCCAATTTTCAATTTTTGACCATCATGCGTAATGACGTGAGAAACGGACGGATATTCAATCGGGTAGGGGCGTTCGATGTAATACTCGTCGTCAAAATCTCGTATTTGTCCCAAAATGCTTTCTTTTCCCGCATTTTCTACAAAATTATGCGATGCAATAACGCTTTCCGCCATGCCCGAAAAGGCGCGATAACCGATAATGTGGTCATAATCGGAATGTGTAAAGAGCAAATAAACGGGTTTTTTGCCCGCCGATTGCGCTTCTACGTACGTTTTTATGGTGTCAATTTCAGTCGGCAACCAATTTGGGTCAACGAGCAAAACGAGGTCGTCGGTCGTGACGACGGTCGTGTTTGTTTGAAATAAAGCGCTTTGAAAAACGCGAACTTGTGGGCTGTCGTATAGAATAGTCATAATTAAATTTTAGGGCGTAAAGCTATCGCATTTGTTCTTATTTACGGAGAAATAAAAATGCGCAAAAAAGCCTTGAAAACCGACGTTTTCAAGGCTTTTTGCCGTTTTATACTGAGGGGTCCTTCAATCGACATTTATTTGCTAAACTTCAATTTTCCAATTGCCGCGCCCACTTTTGTCCCTTGCGCAATGCCCGCTTCAATGGCTTCTTGGTAGTGAATACCGCCGTATAATCTTGAAATGGCGGCTTCGCTTGCGAACTCAAAAAAGGAGCGATAAGCGCGTGGTGTGCCGTCAATATCTGGGCGACTTGCGTGCGTTCGGTCGGTAAATAAATAATTGGTACCTAAGGCATCGGTCAAGATTTTTGCTGCGGCACCACTTTGAACCGAGTGTCCAGATGTGAATTCAGGGAACGGCGGCGTTTCGAGTAAAGAGACGAAAGTTGGGTCAATTTGAGCGCGTATATAAGAAATTGGCCGCATATAATTGTAGGTAAATTTACTTTTCCAACAAGACACAAACGCATCTGAAATACCCATGCCCATTTTAGCGTATATTTCGGCAGACAATCCTAAATTGGCGTTTTCTTTTTGCAGCACAATCGTCGTAATTGAGACCGAATGTCCAGCTGGTGTACCCGCTTCTCCTGGGTCGTCGCTCCAATATTTGGCGATGGTTTTTTGTTCCAATGTCCCATTTTTCACGGCATTGTACACAATTTTTGCCTCTTTGTAGAACCTCGAAGCTGTATCTTCTGAATAAGGGATGGGCGCTAAAGTTTGCGTAGCAGCGGTGATATTGGGTAGAAAAGTGCGATTTTCACCCCATTTTGGCTGCATTGGCGTGAGAAATTTTGGAAAAGTGGGTACCCAATTGCCCTTTCCCGTTGGGATAATATAGTCTTTTGGAAAATTTTTGGTGTAGCCGACGTGACCACCGTCCGTCTTCGACCATTCATAAATTGTTCGCGCCACATACAGACCCCACTCCTTCGACCGCACGATTACAGCACCGCTCAAACCGCCCGTTTCGCGGATGGAATTGTAGCTCGCTTGCTCCAATTGAGCCACGGCAATGGCTTGTGAAGTCGGCATATTGGCGTAATAAAGGCGCGCCGTTTCCGCCATCGCAGCGTTTGCCGCAATCGCCCAATTGTACTCGAGCGCAGGGTCGGGTGCGTCGATTTTTAAGCCTGCGGACAGTTGATTTTGCAGCGATTGTTTGTCGGGAATCCCGTAAACGACGGTTTCGTAGAGCGTCAAACCCGCGTAACCGAAAGCACGGGCGGAAACGGGCGGCGTGAATCCCGGGCATCTTTTGGTGAGGGTTCGGAAAGTATTGAACCAATGGTGCGTCAAAAGTCCGTCGTAGGTTTCGGTGGTTTTGCTAACAATTAATGG
>JAYUKJ010000538.1:0-3587 GCA_043764555.1 Saprospiraceae bacterium | reverse complement strand
GAATGAGGCTCGACATGGAGAAAAAATGCACAAAAGTCGAATAATAGCTATCCATACCTTGACCCGGTACATTCAAAAAAAGTTTGCTCAGTACAACGACTATAAAAACAATGCAATTCATGATGATGAGCCGTGTCACCATATTGCCGTGTTGAAATTCGCGTTTGACGTCGTCCCAGATTGATTGAAACATTGAATTATCTGATTTAAAATGTTGAACTTGAAGCGTTTCACTAATATTTGCAAGTGAGTTATTTCAGATTTGACAACTTTTTAAAAATTGTCAAATCTTTCTACACCTAACAATTTTTGCCTACAATTGTTTGGAAATCAATATTTTATGCCTTTATACTGAGGGGTCCCCTTTTTCCTTATTTCCCCGTTTTCCACCAATACTGAATCAATAGAAAACCTGAAATTGCGCCACCTAAATGGGCAAAATGCGCCACGCCCGTTTGGTAATTGCTGATGCCTAAGAACAAGTCAATACCGACGATTACGGGTACTGCGTATTTTGCAGGAAAATAAACAGGAATAAACATCATTCCAATTTTTTGCTCGGGATAAAGCATCGCAAAAGCCACCATAACACCGTACAAACAGCCAGAAGCACCCGCTAATCGAATCATTTCGGCTTGTTCAATCGGCAATGCGCCGTTCTGAATTTCCCAATAATTGGCACCAAATTGCAAGGCCAACGCGCCAAAACCGCAAAAAAGATAGTAAAATAGAAATTTTTGTTCTTTCCAAACCATTTCAATGACCGGACCAAAAGTTGCCAAACAAAACATATTGAAAAATATATGTCCGATGCCGTGGTGCATAAACATATGCGTCAAAATTTGGAAAGGTTGAAAATCCGCCGACGTTGGATAATAGACGCAAAATTTCGATGCCAACTCTGGCGCAATGAATTCTGTTAGAACAAACATCGCGACGTTAATGATAAGTAATATTTTCACAACGGGCGAAAGCTCTAATCCTTGTCTCTGATTATACATATTTTTTTATTAAAATTTGAAAAATGCATTTGAAGTTTAACGTTAGTGACGCTCGAAACACTTATTTATTTTTTGAAAATGGCATCAACGGTCAAACTAAAATACGGAACTGCAGCTTCCGCGCTACAAATTGTTTCGGCATCGCAAATCATCACATCATTGTAGGAATTATATACGTGAACTTGTTTTTGCTTGGGAAAAATCCACCATACGACTTTAACACCCGCTTTGAAATATTCGATGTTTTTGTCCAAGATATCGTTCACGTCGTCATTTTTTGACACCAATTCAATAACAAAAGTTGGAATTGTGTTGATTTTTTCAGATGCCATCGTGATTTGCGCTTTTGAAAAATAAGCCATATCGGGTTTGCGCCATTTGACGTCGCTTGTCCATGTTTCAATTTCGGACGTTAAAATACCACCGATAAGTGATTTGATAGAGTAGAGAAAATCGGTCAAATTTTCCACAATGTAGAGTTCTTCTTGCTTTATAGCATCTGTTTTTTCAATGAAACCATCGTTCCATTCGTACTTAAAACCGTCAACTCGTGCCGCATATTTTTTGTAAAATGCAGTGAAGGACATTTGACGCGGCTTTTTTGCGATTTGTTTTGGCTCAATAAGTGAACCCGTTGCGTTTGCCATTTTTCTAAATTTTTGATGAAAAAAATTAAGCAGATTAAAGTTTGAAGTCTTCTATTTTAAGTACAAAATTAAGCAATTCTAACTTGTATCACGGATTTTAGTCCGTGAATATTTAATTCACGGACTAAAATCCGTGATACAAGTATTAATTCAAAAACTGTTTCGTCAAATCTTCGAGGCTGTAAGAAATAAAACAATTGCGCCCATTCGGACTTTTAAATGGCATTGCACACGCAAAAAGTTGGTCAATTAGCTCCGTCATTTCTCTGATACTGAGGGGTGTCCCGCGCCGCGTTGCCGCCGACCGTGCCATTGATGCGGCGATGCGCTCGGCATTGTTGAGCGACACATCTATTTCGTTTTTATATTGTTCCAACAAATTTTCCAAAATTCGTTGCTCATCGCGGCTGCCTTGCCAATCGCTCGGTAAGCCGTGGACAATAAACGCGCCGTTGCCAAAATCTTGAACATCAAAACCTAACTGATTGATTTCAGGCAATATATCTTTCAGAATAGCCGAATCGGATGGCGAAAAACTCACCGTTTTGGGGAACAATTGTGTTTGCGTAGCGGATTCTCGGTTGCTTAATTGGGTCAAATAACGCTCGTACAAAATCCGTTCAGCCGCCGCTTGTTGGTCAATCAATAAAAAACCCGATTTGATGTGACTCACAATAAATGAGTGGTGAATTTGATACGGTTCGCGCTGTTGTTTTGAAAAAACGTTGCCTTTTTCAATCGCATCGCGGTTGTTTTCTTCAAAACTGTCGCCCAATTCAGGGGCGTTTTGCTCTCGTTCAAAACGACTTTCAAAGGTCAAAACATCGTTTTCATTGCTTCGCAAATCGTTATTTTCTTCTTCATTTTGAAAACCTTTTGGAAAGTGTTGACTACCGAGGGCGTTCGTAGGGCTTTGGAAATACTGTGAAAAATCGAAATCGGCGGGAATACCTTCGTCATTTGACGTGGATTCGGTGCCAATTTTATCTTCATTTTCAGGCTCAACCAAGGACAAACCCTCGTATAATTTTTGCCAATTGTCCAAATTTGAGCGTTCGAGCGCCGACGGTTTTTTGAAGTTCAAATCGTTCTTCGTTTTCTCAAATTGACCATTTTTTGACGTCAATACTGAGGGGTCTTGTTTTTGGTCAAAATGATAATTGTCAATCCGATTTACCGCCGATTTTGGCACCGTATAATTGTTCATCATACCTCTATCGGTCTCAAAATCGAGCATCGGCGTCACCGCATTTTGCCCTAAAGCGTGGCGAACGGCAACTTTCAAGTAGTTATAAACGAGTCGCTCATCGTCAAATTTTATTTCCTGCTTCGTCGGATGCACATTGATGTCAATGCGCGCAGGGTCAATGTCGATGAAAACAAAATACATCGGAAAACCATCCTTTGGCATCAAATCCTCGAAAGCTGCTTGGACAGCGTGGTTCAAATATTGGCTCTTGATGAAGCGATTATTGACAAAAAAGAACTGTTCTCCGCGTGTTTTCTTCGCAAATTCGGGTTTTCCGACAAATCCTGACAGCCGCACCGCATCCGTATCTTCACCAACGGGAACGAGTTTTTTGTTCGTATCTTTTCCAAAGACACCGACAATCCGTTGGCGCAAATTGCCTGCGGGCAAGTGAAAAACCTCTTGTCCGTTGTGGTGCAAACTCAAAAATACGGAAGGATTTGCCAAAGCCACGCGCTCAAATTCGTCCATGATGTGCCGAAATTCGACCGTATTGGATTTCAAAAAATTGCGCCGCGCGGGAACGTTGAAAAACAGATTTTTTATCGAAAAACTCGTCCCTGCGGGTGTTTGACACGGCTCTTGCGATTTTAATTCAAAGCCTTCAATGACGATTTTAGTGCCTAATTCGTCGGGATTTCGGCGCGTTTTGAGTTCAACTTGGGCAATCGAAGCGATAGAAGCCAAGGC
>JAYUKJ010000537.1:0-1062 GCA_043764555.1 Saprospiraceae bacterium | reverse complement strand
AAACGCCTACGGGCGAAGTATGGCAAACAGGCACAAATGAAACGTGGCAAGTGGAAAAAAATGAATGCCCAAGAACGCCCCTGTTGGTGGGAACTCTTTTTCCAAACCCTGCTACCGATTTCATCGAAGTAGAAGGCTTAGAAGCATCAGATACTGAGGGGTCTGTTTTGGATGCCGTCGGACGCCTACAGTATCACACCAAGCTCAGCAAACGGATAAACATAACGGCACTTGCCCGAGGCATTTATTTTTTACGCACTAAAAATTGCATTTTCAAATTTATCAAAATTTGAACAATGCCCGAAAAAAGGCACATCGGAAAGCTCTAAAATAAAAAACGCCTTGCAAAATAATTAAAGGTTGTTAGTGAATAGAAATGACCCCCTCAGTATTTTTGCTCAAAATGGCTTGAATACTGAGGGGGTATGATTCATGCATTATTTTGGCAACTTTAAGCATATACCAAAATAGTAATCAGATGTGTATAAATAACCTAATGTTGAATCTATGGCAACACCGCCCGATCCAATATTCGCATTCGAGCGGCGGCGATTGCCATTCATTGCGTTCGGAAAATTATTAGGTGATGGTTCTGCCCATATTTTTTTGCCCGTAGCCACTTCGACGGCGTATATTTTGCCGTTGCCCGAGCAAGTGTAATACAAAAGCCCTTTATGATAGACCATATCCGAACAGCCCGAACCGTTGTCCTTATCAACCCAAATATCTTCGCCCGTGTTGGGGTTTATTTGATACAAAACGCGGTCGTCGGGTTTTAGAAACAATTTATTTTCAACGAAAATGAAAGGATTACCGCTTGAAAAACCGACGCCTGGATTCATTTTTTTGTACCAAAGAATGCTTTTTGATAACAAATCAATGCAAACGATTCTGTTTTGCAAAGGCATACAGGCTTTGTTGTTCAAAATAAAAGCCGTTTTTGTGCTACCCGACATATTCAGAGAATCTATGTTTTTGAACCTAAAATACTCTTTTTTGTCTTGCGTATCGTAACCAACCACATCAATCAAATCTGGGCTGTTATTGGAAAAAGAAAAATCA
>JAYUKJ010000536.1:0-1062 GCA_043764555.1 Saprospiraceae bacterium | reverse complement strand
TAGGACTATTGCATTACTTAAAAATCAAATAAGCGTTTTGATTTTTGGATTGGCAATAATTTGAATTAAAAAAGGCTTTAAAATGTCTTTTTTTACTTGATAAACGGTTGTTTTTATTGTTTTAGCTTGTATTTTCAATGATAACCATGCGTGATAGCAACAAGCGATATGGTTGCGTTGAGCGCGCGCCGAACGGCATTGGCATTTTTCAGAACCCGTTAGTTGTTTATATTCACGGTGCATCTGCTCAATATTCCAACCGATGTCCTTCGTCTTTTTTGCGACAAGGACATCCGTACAAGCAAGGTCGTTTGTAATGACCCATTCAATGTCGCCGTTCGTGGCGACTATCTTGAATAATTGCACCAAGAAAGGCACTTCTTTGAGTTTGACCGCCAAACCTGTTTTGATTTGTTGCTCAGTCCATTCGATGTCCTGTAGATGTACATAGCCAGACTCTTTTGACAAAGAGACCATGCGGTTGCTTTTTAGTGTGGTAAAAAACGTCCAACCGCAACGGTGAATAAGTTTCAAGTTATCCACTGAACTGTACCAAGAATCGAACAGGATAGTCCGACATAATAAGCCTTTGTTGGCAACGGCATTGATGAACATTTCTCGAAAATGCTCATTTTTGGTCTTACCATCGGTTTTATCATCGTAAATGCGGTAGTCAATGGGAAAAAAATCATCTTTTTCACCCGTTGTATGCACTAAATTGACAAGACCGATACCGCGCACTAAACCATGTTCATTGCCACTGTATTGCTTTTTAACTAAGTCAATAAACTTAGAATACCGCTTATCTTGAACCGAATCGTCAGCTATTAAAAAGCCCTGTGGGGCGTTCGTGATATAGCGTTCAACGATAGTCCATAAACTGCGGGGCGTAAATTTCTCTCGTTTAAGAAAATTACTCACAGCGTCATGGCTCACAGCATCAGTACCACTTTGATGTTCAGACAAATGGCTACAAGTATAATTTGTAGGCGTACTGACTAAATAGTCAACATATTGTTTCTTCGTTAGCATACGCTAAAGTAGAAAATATATCAATTATAG
>JAYUKJ010000535.1:0-1064 GCA_043764555.1 Saprospiraceae bacterium | reverse complement strand
GTGCTTTTACCCATCGGTGTAAGTGACTTACCAAACGAATCCATTGTTTTATGCCACCAAATTCGGACAATTGACAAACGCCGACTTACTTTGCCTTACGGTGACATTAGTGATACGGACTTACATTTGGCTGTTTTCGATGCGCTACGCTTCCAATTAGGGATGCCAAAAGCATAAAAATAGAGAAAATACTGAGGGGGGGTGTTTTTTTTTATTGAAGTAGGATTTATGGGATTTTTAGGATTTAATAGGATTCAAAACGTACACGTCGAGCGTTGTCTAAAATCCTATTAAATCCGTGTCATCTCTTAAATCCTAATTCAAACAAAAAGACCTATTTCTCCTTAGCATCGTCGTTGATCATGTCTCGGATGGTCAGCCATTTGCCGTTGCGCTTTTCCCAGACAGCCATGTATTTGCCCGCATAAGTCACCTTTCCAGCACTGTCCGTGAGGGTAGTTTTTCCGACTTCCGTCACGCGGTTTTCGTCGCCGTATAAATCCAAGGTTTCAAATACAGTCTTTGCGTTTTTTGGGCGTTTTGCCATCTCTGCTTCAATGCCTTTTTGGATGGCGGCTTTGCCCACTTGCATAGGTTTGTCGTCGTTCATGCTAATGGCATCGTCGGCGTAAAAACCCAAAACCGTGGCGACATCTTTCGCATTGGAAGCGGCTGCCCAAGCATCTTCAATGGCTTTGATTTCGGCTTTGATTTTCGCCATATCGGGTTGGGCAACAACCGTTTTGGCAGTTTCAGTAGCTTTTGCGGCTGCATCATTTGTAGGCGCATTGCAAGCGACTGTGAAAATGGATAAGGCAAAACAAGTTGCCATGAACGAGAAAAAATTGTTATTTTTCATTTGAAAAAATTGATTTATTGATTAAAAAAATTGAGAGAATACTGAGAGGATACTTGGTATTGATAAAAACCCCTTAACTTTGTGATAATTAAAATTTAAAAAACGCTGCAATGGAAATTATTGAAGATAAAATCTTGACTTGGGAAGACATTAAAAATCAATATCCCGATGAATGGGTTGTTTTAGGAAACCCCATTTTTGACGG
>JAYUKJ010000534.1:0-1065 GCA_043764555.1 Saprospiraceae bacterium | reverse complement strand
CCCTCAGTATAAAATGTTTTTTCAGCCCAATTCGATTGAATTGAAGACTGCCGAAGAAATCAGGCTCCGTTTGCCTCAAGCGGACAATATTTATCGCGCCATTTTGTTGGCACATCACGCGCCGCAATTACCGTTTTTAACGAACTTTGAAAAGGCTCAAATTCGGCAAGTTACGGAGTCCGAAAAGTTTGAATCCATCCGCTTTCAAATCAATGAAACCCTTCAACGATTTGATAAATTGCAACCCATTTTACGCTTATTTTTTCAAAAAACCACGTCAAATTCCGCTAATTTGACGGATAAAATTGATAGAATCGTTACCAATTCGGTAGCTGGTCCATTGATTTTTTTTACGATATTATTCATCATTTTTCAGTCCATTTTTGTCTTCGCCGAAATCCCAAAAGAGTGGATTGAAACAATTTTCACCCAAACAAATGTGTTCCTAAAAGCGCATTTGCCACAGGTTTGGGTCACGGATTTATTGACCGATGGCATCATCGCGGGACTCAGCGGCGTGTTGGTTTTTATCCCTCAAATTACGATTTTATTCTTCCTCATTACCTTGTTGGAAGAAGTCGGATACATGGCAAGAACGGTCTATTTGTTCGACCGAATTATGCAAAAATTCGGCTTAAATGGCCGCAGCATTGTCGCATTAGTATCGAGCGGTGCGTGCGCAATTCCTGCGATTATGTCCACCCGAACGATTTCAAATTGGAAGGAACGGTTGATTACAATTATGGTCTCGCCGCTGATAAGTTGCTCGGCGCGGATTCCCGTTTATGCCCTGCTCGTCGGCTTCGTTGTGCCGAACGAATATTGGGGTATTTTCAACAAACAAGGCTTGGTTTTCGGTGCTTTATACTTGTTAGGCGTCGTGTCTGCCTTGTTCGCAGCGTTTGTTTTTAAACTGATTTTGAAGACAAACGAATCCACTTTTCTCGCCATCGAATTGCCCGAATATCGACTGCCGCATTGGAAAAATGTCGGTTTGACGGTCTATGAAAAGATAAAAAGTTTCGTAACGGAAGCGGGCAAAGTGATTTTAATTGTTTCCGTCGT
>JAYUKJ010000533.1:0-1066 GCA_043764555.1 Saprospiraceae bacterium | reverse complement strand
TCAATGCCCAATACAAATTGACGGCAAAGGAGCAAAAAGTGTTTTACTATCTCGTGACGCAGCTCGACCCCAAAAACGAAAAAGAGTTCTACACCATTTCAGTTCCGCTCAAACACATTGAGGAAATGTTGAGGGACAATGACGATAAATACGGCTCTTTTTACGAAAAAATGGAGGTGCTTTGCGATAGTTTGATAGCAAAAAGCATAAAATTTCCGTCTAATATTTTGATTAACGGGAAAAAGTTGAAAGAACGTATCAATTTCTTTTCATCTATCAAACCCTTGATTGATGAAACGGGGCAGACCGTGTTGCAATTTTCCTTCTCGCCCGACATGAGTCCCTTTCTTTTGCAATTGCATCACTACGTCAACATTGGTATCGAGGAAATTACCCCGATGTCCAATACCCACGCCATTCGGATGTATTCCATCTTCAAAAGCGAAAAAGACCGGCTTAAAGGCGTGAAAAATGTCGTCACGATGAAGTATTTTTTGGAGGAATTGAAGGCTATTTTGGGCATCGGCGATAACTACACGGGGCAGAATTTTAGCGATTTTAGAATAAACGTTTTGGATAAAATTAGGGACGAAATCAACGAAAGTACGCCCACAATGACCATAAATTACGAGTATTTGAAGACGCAACGCAAAGTAACGGGCGTCACTTTCAACGTATCGGAGAAGAAAATACCGAAGCGGATTAAGGCTGAAAAGCCTGTTAAAGAGCTAAAAATAAGCGACAATGTAAAAAACTACGTACCGACGGAAAAGCAACTAGACACCTTGACCCGCGCAAAATGGCAAGCCTATAACAAGCTGTTGACATTCGGCGTTTTTGCGGGTATCGCCTACAAACGCATCCTACCTAAGATAAAAGGCAGCGAATTTGAAGGTTTTGAAGACTTTTTTATCGAAAAAGCCCTATTGCATTTTGAAAAACACGCCATCCAAAACACCACAAAAGAACTCAAAGCAAGCACTTTTGTTACGTGGTGGACTAAAAATAAGGTCTTTGAAAGCGGCGACGTGTGGGCCGATATTTTGGAAAAACTCGTCAAACACAA
>JAYUKJ010000532.1:0-3610 GCA_043764555.1 Saprospiraceae bacterium | reverse complement strand
ATAGCCAAATATTAAAAATAGTTCATTATATTAATAAGTGTAAATAATTAATTATAAGCATATTAAATATTTTGAAAAAATATTGTTCAGTAATTTGAAGTAAACTTAAGAAATTATTAGTTGATAATTTATTGGGTTTCTTTGCTGGTACAGAATGGGACGAAAGTTATGGAGCTAATGGCACAATTGTTATGAAGAAGAATGGCGATTGCTTAGGTTTTCATGTTATTGAAATAGACAATTTAAAAAATTATTTATTTGAGCATATTAAATTGGATACACCCTCTACATCAAGACATCGGTTTGGAAAATTATATTTAGGTGAAGACAATGACTTATATTTTAAATTAAATTTGCAATTACGGTTTTAAATCTCTCATCCAGCCTCTTAATTACTCTATGAGTGTAAGGCAAAAAAATAAAAAGACCTCTCCGTATAAAAGCCGTTTTAACGCGTACAACAACTAAAAAAAAGCTCAACTAAAAAGCCGAAAAAAAGAGAAAACGTCATCGAAAAAATAAGGCTGCAGTCGTGCGAGTAGCCGACGGCAGGCTTATGTTGAACGAAGCCTAAGTCCCGCAGCAACCTCTGCCAAATAACCCAATTTTGCATCAGATGTTTTGTATTATGGGGTTTCAATATTAAACCCATCTTCCGAATTAGCCTTGAACGCGACAACTTAATGTCCGTTCAAGGCTTTTTTAGATTCCTACTTGTCAGATTTTATCTCGTTTCATGTATAAAATCAAAAAAGTCTTGAAAACGCGCAGTTTTCAAGGCTTTTTTGATTTTATACTGAGGGGTCCATCAATTTCCATTTTAGACGTTTTTGAACAAATAGGCATATGGAGATACATCGTTTTCTTTTTTAGAATGACTACTTTAACGCATTTTATGCATAGAATTCACGTGATTTATGTCGAAATTTAAAACTTTACGGCGGTTGTTAACGTATTATGCCTTTAATCAATATTAAAAAATAGTTGATTCTAAAGAGTCCAACGTCTTATAATATTTCTATCTTTGTTGCCTAATTAATCACAACGTTGACTATTTTAATTTCAATACACTTATAAATCGCTTATCTCATGCAATTACTCAAAAGGATAGCCACCGCTATTCTCCTTCTCTTGTCCGTGCAGCTCAATGCTCAAAAAACGGATGTCTCCAACTTTTTTTACAATGGCACCATCCGAGAAACGCTCAAAACGTTGCCCGATGCCGCTTTTATTAGTTTCAAAAAAGGTGTAACCGTTGGTGAATACACCAAACTGATTGCGCAAGAAAAAGGCGTTCTCAGAACGGAAGCCTACGCGGCCGTCAACGGCTTGTTCGTGACGCTTTCAAAAGATTTAACTGTTGAAACCTTGCGCCAGCATCTTAAAAGCCAAAAGGCAATTGTCAATGTGACGCCCGCTTTTGATTGGGCGGGTTCGCGGCATTTGGTTGGCACGTCGTTGGTCTTCAAAGCCAAGACCGCCGAAAGTGGCGTGCGCTTGTTGAAGCAATTTCGCGCGCAGATTCAAGACGTCGAAAAGGTGGCGTTGAGCAGCAATAAGCTCATTTTTATTAACGTCAATCCGTGGGAAGACCCCCTCAGTATCAGCCAACAAATGGTTGAATCGGGACTCGTTACTTACGCAATGCCCGACTTCGTAAAGACACTTACGCGCGATTATGTGCCAAATGACAGTCTTTTCACGCAACAATGGTATTTGAAACAAAGCAGCGGCGCCGACATTGCGATTGACTCCGCTTGGGAAATTACGCGCGGCTCGGCGGCAGTCGTTGTGGCGGTCATTGACGGCGACGGCGTCGATTTGGCACATCCCGAATTGCAAGGCAAAATCTTCGCGGCTTACGATGCCGTTAGCGACGACTCAATTCCAGAACTTGAAAACCAATATAACCGACACAATACACCCTGCGTGGGTTTGATTGCGGCAGCGACCAACAACGCCTCAGGCGTCGCGGGCGTCGGTTTCAACACCAAAGTATTGCCGATTAAGATTGGTTTTGGCGCCACCGAATTTGGTTTCAACACCTCGCTGCGCACACTGAGCAACGCCGCCGAACGCATTTTGCGCGAACCTAAAATCGTCGCCGTAAGCATGAGCTACGGCGGACCTGCTACACTCGCCGAGCAAGACGTTTATTTCAGCATGACAACGGGACGCGGCGACAAAGGCGTGGCGCTCTTTGCGGCAGCGGGCAATTCGACCTCAACCGCGTTCCGCTATCCCGCTTTATTTCCCTTCGTCACCGCCATCGGCGCGAGCAACAGCATTGACGAATTGGCTTACTTTTCCAATTACGGCGAAAAATTAGCCATCGTTGCGCCTGGGTTAGACATCTTAACGATTGACAATCAAGGCAGCGCGGGTTACACATCGGGCGATTACACAAATTTTGGCGGCACATCCGCCGCTTGTCCGATAACCGTTGGCGTCGCCGCCTTGGTTGCTTCCGTTGATAGCAATTTGACGGCGCAACAAATCATCAACACCATCTGCACAACCGCCGACAAAGTAGGCAGCAACGCCAACTACGCCGACGCCTACGGACACCCCCTCAGTACGTGGAGTTTTAGAATGGGTTACGGACGCCTCAACGCTTACAAAGCCCTTTTGAAAGCCAACGACCGCCGCACGCTAAAGCCAAATCTTTACGCGCGTTCCGTTGCTTTCAGATTGGACAGCAGCGTTGTAACGTACCGCGTCGTCGTTGCCAACAACGGCACCGCCGCCACAACCACCGCCACAACTTTAAGCTATTTGCTCTCGCTCGACCGCACAATCGTGGCGAGTGATACCTTTATTGGCACAAGTGCTATACCGATTTTGGGCATCGGCGACTCCGTTGTCTTAAACTTTACGCGCGACATTTGCCGTCCCTACGGTCTGTTTAGAGATTACTACGCGGGATTGCTCATCGACCCTAATAACGCGGTTGCCGAAATCAGCGAAAGCGACAACGAATGGGTCAACCCTGAGTCCGTTTACTTTTTTTGCGGTGCCAACGCGCCCAACTTAACGCGCGTTAGTGATTCATTGTACAGAATTGGTGACTCCATCGTCGCCTTCCGCGTCCGCGTTGTCAACAACGGTAATTTAATAGCGTCGGCGTTCAAAGTGGGTTTCTATCTATCGACCGACTCCATCATTCGCCCGTCCGATTTCTTAGTTGCCGACACCACAATTAGCAATTTGGGCATTGGCGGCGCCATAAACTTGGCAACAAGCGCCTTTGCCTGCGATTTTTTACCTCAAACGGGGCGTTACTATTTGGGTTATATTATTGACGTCACCAACGCCGTCTTTGAAAAAAACGAAAACGACAACCGTTTTGCCTCCGCAACCGCTTCTAATTTTACGTGCCTCAACACGGGATGCAGCGGCACAACAACGCTGACAAACTGCACGGGCAACATCAGCGACGGCAGCGGCGGCGCGCTTTACAGCAACAATCTGTCTTGCAGTTGGCTCATCCGACCAACGAGTGCGGTTGGCATTGCCCTCAATTTCACCAGTTTTGACACCGAAGACTTTGAAGATGTTGTGCGTATTTACGACGGCATAAACAGCAGCGCGCCTTTGGTTGCCGCTTACA
>JAYUKJ010000531.1:0-3613 GCA_043764555.1 Saprospiraceae bacterium | reverse complement strand
ACTTGTTATTGCCTTTTCCCATCTTGATTTTTTCCGTTAAAACAACGTTGCCTAAGGTGTTAAGTATTTGAAAATCAATGGTTTTCTCAACCAAACTTTCCAATTCGACGATGATGTAATTCTCCGTAATGGTTGGACGCACCTGCTGCAAAAAGACCGCCTCCGATTTGCCTAATGATGGATTCAAAGGCGGGGCAAAAGGCGTCGTTGACCGACTAATCGAAACGGTTGCCACATTATTTGACGGATTATTGTCAACGGGATTTGAAGACAACAAACGGGTCGTTGCGGTCATTGTACCGACGGCGTCAAGGACATAAACGGGGATGTCAAGTGTTGCCGTCGTATTCGCAGCAAGCGTTGGAATTGTCCAAGTAAAACATTGCGTACCACCCGCGCACCATTCTTGCCAAGTGCCAATTGACGGGGTTGCATTGCCGCCATTTACGGTTTTCGTGGGGTATGGGAAATCAATTTTCACGTCCGAAAATGCTTGATTATTCGTGTTTTTTGCTGTAATTGTGAAATTTTGCGTCGAATATTGCCGATATACTGAGGGGGTGCTTGACAGGCTTAAAGCGATGTCATTTGCGCTGTTTGACGGTGCTGTGACGGCAATTACATTCGTTGACACAATAACGTTATTCAGTTCATTGCTTTCGGTGATTTGATTGTCGGCATCTATTTTTAGGATCAAATAATAACTACCCAATGCAACGGCATTTGTAACAGTCATTGCGCCCGCAATTTGTAAAATATTAGTGCCAACGGTGTAATTTGCTGTTGGAATTGAGCCGTCTTTATAGTCCGAAGCGTCCAATATTTGGTCGGTTGACAGGTACGATTTTATGGTAAAATTGCCCGTTGCGGCTGCCGTTCCGATGTTTTTTCCATCAACGTTGAAATTCAAAATTTGACCCTGTTGTACTGAGGGGGTCGGAATTGTGAGGTTTTCGAGGGTCAAATCGGGTTGATTGCTTGACAAACTATTGCAATTGGGGTTAAAAAGTTTAATATTTCCGCCGACATTCGTCACAAATAGGCAAGTAGTGTCGCCCGTCCGAATTATGTGGTCATAATTAATCGTTGGCAGTGTTTTTCGGAAAGTATTGTTATTACCAGTTTTGAAATAGACATCAATGTATTGAAAACTATTGTAATAAGTGAAGGGGTTTCCAGAGTAATAAGAACTGATACCAAGGGAATTAGCAAGAAAATCTTGTTGGTAATAATCATTAGTGAGATAACTGCCACCATAACTACTAAATCCATTTCCCAATCCACGATTATTTGTAACCACTAAACTTTCCAAATTTAATTGCCTTGTGAAATCACCTCTTGCGTCGCTTCTTGCACCCACAAAACTGAAATAAGTTGAAAATAAAATACTGTTGCCACAAACATTTGTTTGGAACAGTTTTGAACTCAAAAATTCGGAACCAAACGTTTTACTTCCCCTATCCACGAGTGTGTTGCCCGTCTTCTGAAATTTTAAAAAATGGAGGTCACTCTCGTAATTTCCCCCTGGTTGTGTATTACTAAATATGGCAAGAACTCCATTATTTTCCTGCGCAATAAGTGCATAAATTCGGTCATTTGGAACGGCACGAATGAAGCCCATTTCGCTTTTTTTAAACAGCACAATCGATTCTTGAAAAGACAAATTAGCGTCTGTATTTATCAAAACCAATGAATCTTGAGCAAAATCAATGCCGCCCGTTGTCCCTCTTATTTTTTGAAAACCGCCCAAAACAAATGTGCCATCAGTAAATTCGGCGGCGACACTGATAGTCTGAAAACGGCTCAGTACTGAGGGGGTAATTGTTTTGGAATAAGCGATAGTTCCGTTCGCCAATTTCTTAATTACTTGATTGTTAACAACCAAAATACTGTCTTTTAAAGAACTTCCGATTGTCATAGAATTTAATAGGACACCGCTTTTATTTACCGTTTTTTGTTTAATTAAATCGCCTTCGACAACATAAATATTGATTGAATTAAAATTACTGTTATCGAAGCACAAAACTTTCCCACTTCCGAGCGAATTTACGCAACCCAATTGGGGAATAGACACATTAATTACAGGACTAATTCGGGTATTATTAGCATCATCAAAATCAATGTATTCAGGATATTCAGGGTCAATTTTAACAATAAAGTAACCCGTATTGGATGTCCAAATCGGGGATAGAAGAAAAGTGTCTCTAACGGTAGTTTGCTGATTGGCGCTTAGGTTTGAAAGCGTGATAGACTTAGTTGAATGAACTAATAAATCATCTCCTGAAAGTATCGTATCAGTTGACAAATATGTCTTCGCTAAATGAAAGTAGTTGGTTCTATTAGTACCAATATTTTTAACGTCATAACTGAATGGTACTGCCTGATTTGTCTCAATATTTGTCGGAAAACTGAGGTTGCTGACCGCTAAATCGACATTTTCTTGTGGAATAGGGTCAAATATTTTCAAGGAATAATCTTCAACTTCTCCCGACCCAAATAGTTCGCACGGCGTTGCATAGCTGCCAGATTTTAAAGCAATACGCATTCGAGTAGTGCCAAAATTAGCTGTTTCTGAACTGCGAAATGAACCCACAAAAGTTGCGGTACCAGTGTTTTGGTACACCAATTCATAGTCTTCAAAAATTCTATTTTGATTCCAATCAATCCATACGCGACAATAGGTGTTCGCTAAAACTCCTGACCAACTAACTCCTGGAACAATCGTTAATTCATACGTCCTGCCCCTGAGAAACTTGGTGGTAATATTGGAATAATCGGAGTAACCCAAGGAATTGTACTCTTTGAATTTACCCGACTCGAAATTGATAGTATTCAATCGGACATTTTTAATCCACAATTCCCACGGGGCATTGGATTTTGAAGGACAGTATTGAGCAGAAACAGTATTTATGAGCATAAAAATGCCAATTATACTGAGGGGTCCTAAAATTCTGTTTTTCATCGTGCAGTTTTTTTATTGCGGAACACTTTTGACATTAAAATTTCCACTGTTTACGAAATAGGTTAATAGCTGAATTAGCTCACAATTTAGTTTTTTTTACACTATTTAACACCTTTTAAGACGAATTTTATCGAATTACGCGAATTTCTTTTATAAATCATTGGTTAAATATCGTGTTGCGGCGTAGCTGCAAAATTTTGGTAATACTACGCCACTAAACGCTTTGCAGTCGGGGCGTAGCCCTACAACAATCTTGTTTTGCGGTTATACCGCATTTAAAACATGAGTTGCTGTTAAATATTACCGAGATTTTGCAGCTACGCCGCAATGTGATATGTAACTGATGATTCATGAAAGAAATTCGTGTAATTCGTACAATTCGATAAAATTCGTGTTAACCAAAAAAGAAATTCGTGTTTACATTTTCACAAATTTCATCGGCACATTCCTTCCTTTCCCAACCGAAGTTTGGATAAAATACATCCCTTTGGGCAATTGCGAGACATCGAAATCAAATTTGTTATTGCCTTTGTCTATTTTAATTTTTTCGATTAAAACGACGTTGCCCAAGGCGTTAAGTATTTGGAAATCAATGGTTTTCTCGACCAAACTTTCTAACTCGACGATGATGTAATTCTCCGTAATTGTTGG
>JAYUKJ010000530.1:0-12826 GCA_043764555.1 Saprospiraceae bacterium | reverse complement strand
AAAATATTTTTGAAAAATGAAATTGACATTACTTTTATTACTCCTAACGGTTCAATTAACGGCTCAAAACACCGAAAAAACGACGCCTAAACGCCATTTTTCCGCCCAACTACTCAGCTTAACCATCCATCCCGGTGGTGGTTCGATGCCTCAAAACTATCCATGGAAATTGGACGCCAGAGCAGATTTGGTCGTGACCCCGGGCGTGGCATTGAATTACGATTGGGCATGGAAAAAGCACGTTTTTTGGCGCGCAGCGGCGGGTTTTTACGCCGATTGTGCCGTTTTACCCGCTGGCTACGTGCATTTTGGCTTTCGATGGGAAGCCATACGTTGGGGGCGGCACAGGTTCAACGGTGGCTTGGGTCCTGCTCTACTTTTCAGAAAAGATTGGCACCGATTCGCCGCCTACAATGGCGACCCCGTTTACAACAACCGCGTCTATCAAGGTTGGCAATATCGCCTAACGCCCATCATCGGCGAGGTCGAATATCTCTTCAGAATCAATGACCATTTGCAATTTCAATATTCCGTTTTGCCCGCTTATCCTGCGGTGATTGTGTCGAGAATGGGGCTGCGGTGGGCATTAAACTAACAAATAAAGCCGTTTTCTACGCAAAATCTGCGTAAAAAACGGCTTTATATTGAGGGGTCTTATTTTTTAAAATTACAATTCCAAAATCTTCCGAATAGTCCCCATCGGTTCAGGTTGTTCGCTCGACCAATACGCGGTGTGCGGCTTGACGGGAATATTTTGGTTGGTTTTGCCGACGGGAATAATCTCTTCGTCAATCATGCCTTTGCCAAACCACGTCCGCATACTGCCGCCGATGTAATCCGCTTTGAAATAGAAATTTGACCAACGCACCACGCCAAATTGTGCGGCACTGTGAAGCAAATTCACGGTTCTTTGAACCTTTTCAGTCATTTTCACGCCCATTTCGTCCGTCGTTTCCGCCAATGCATCATAACATTTTGGATAAAAAAAGTGTTTCTCTTCGGGATTAATCTGCGGCGGCGAAACGGCAACCTCACGCTGCTCTATTTTCATCCGAAAATCGGCATCGTCCTTCGCCAACAAGAATCCACCGTGTGCCAAGGGCGTTCCGAGCGTAATGAAGTCCGTGATGCGCCAAAAATTCCCCAACCTTCTCTGCTCTTCAAACAAATTATTTTGCAAGGTTTGATACGCCGCAACGTCCAAATCATCTTTTTCAACGTATGCAGAAATAGCTTCTAAAGCGTTCTGATTCAACAAGTTAGGCTCCGTTGTTTTATCAAAACTCTTGTTATTGGCACTCCAAAGAAACGACAAAATATCGTAAGCAATGATGCCACCGAGGCTGTGTCCGACCAAAACAATGCGGTCGTAAGTCTTCATAGTCGGGTCGTTTTCGTCCACGTCTTCGTGCAGATTGCGGAGCAATTCGATGCCCGCCAAGCGAATTTTCGACCGCGTTTCAATGTTTTCGGGCGTCGGAACGGTGTAACGAACGGCGTCACCGATGAATTGAATAAACGTGTTTTCAACCAATTTGAACAGTAAATTGCTCGAAGAACGCAGAATCCACAGCGCCAAAAAGCCGTAAATCGTCACTTTAAAAATGTCATAATCTTTAAATATCAAAGCCAATCGACTGCCTAAAAGGTAAATACCTAACGTAATCAACGGCAACGAAATCCGCAACCCCCAAACAACGCTTTTCAAACGCGGCGGCAAACGGCGCGTGTAAATGAGTTTCGTCATCCAGACAATAATGTCCGTAATCGGCACATCTTTAACGAGATTTGCCCAATAAAACTCATAAAAATCGGTATTTTTATGCCCAATACTGAGCTTGCGGAGTTCCAAATTGTCCGTCAATCGGTTCGGACTGCTGTACATTTTATCGTTTGGTTCCAACAAACGCCCCACAAATCCGCGTAATGTGTCCATCGGTTGTTGATTGCCAATGCCGTGAATCACGACGACTGCCTGACGGCGAAAAGATTGGTTTTTCTTCATCGTTTTACTTCTTATTTTTAGTCAATGTTAACAAAATCAAATCCCCAAAAACCCTTTTTAATCGGCAGTTCGACTTCAGTTCCCAACTCGATGCCGCGAAACAATTGTTGCTTACTGCGAATGCGGTCACCATCAGAATCTTTCAAAAAATACGTATAAAAGCCATCAATTTCGGGCAATTTCCCCTTAGAAATCCCGAAACGCCCCGTCCGAATTGGCTCATTTCGCTGAAAAACGACCGTTATACTGAGGGGTCTCTTTTCGGCGAAAAAATGATTGGACCAAATGGCAATATACGGAAAAATGAGCATACCCAATAAGACCGAAAAGGCGCCAATTTGAAAGCGTTCGAGGGCGTCGGTCGCCTTGTTTTCAAAATAAAAAAAACCTGCCAAACCCACGATTACCCCGACGGCTAAACCTCTAAAAAAAAGGTAATTACTGCCTAAAGTGTTCGTAAAATACGTCGATTCATGGGCGTAACCGTAAATTAAGCCGAAAAAAAGAGCAACGCCAATGATACTTTTCAATTTGTTCATTTTCTTGTAATCGTTATTTCATTACCAAATTTACCGCGCAATTGGCGCATTGTTTTTTGCAAATCAGCGCGCGTTTCGTAACCGAATTCGCAGCTCAATAAAGTCAAACCACCACTTTTACGCTCATATACCTGATAACCCTTATTGCTAATCCACGCTTTATTGCGTTGAATATTGCGTTTATCGCCAAAACCACCGAGCAAAACAGTCGCTTTATTGGTCGCATTGGATAAATTTGCGTTAGGATTTTGGCTCATCGTCGCCTCATTTCTGTTCGACTCAAGCACATCGGGCGTAGTAATTTTCTGCGTACTCTTCTGATTACCAGGTACTTGTGCCGTTGCCGAACCATTCACAGGTGGCGCAATATTCACATTAGGTTCAGCCGCAGCGCCTTGCAAAGGACTCGTGTTGACATTGGGTTCAACCGCGCGTGTTTTTGGGAACTCCTCAGTATTTGTCGGTTTTGAGGTATCGCTCAGTTGCCAAACCAACAAACAAATAATCGTTAAAACTGCCGCAACAGGCACCCAAGTTCGCCAATTTTCACGCATTGTTTCGACAATTTCATCCGATTTTGACCACGTTAGCGGCTTCACCGATTCAATAGTTGAAGGAAAAATAGGCTCATTTCGACCTGCCAAAGATTCAACCGTCGTTGGCACTTGCGCAGACGCCGAAGGTTGCGATTGTGTGGCAATAGGCTCACTTTTAGGCATTTTTTCAGGTTCCGTTGCCAAAATCGGCGCCGATACTGAGGGGGTAGGTGCCTCAATTTTAGGCGTGGTTATCACGGCTATAGGCGGTGCCGAAGATTCAGGCATCGGCGTTGAATCGGCAGATGTTGCCCGCGTAATTGATTCAATTTTATCTCTCAAAACGGGCGTATAACTGATGCTTGGCAAGCCAAAAGAGTCCGTATTGAAATTCGTTGCATCGGGTAAAAACTGAATTTTTTGAGCGAAATCACGGTACAATCGACCAATTTCGGGCAAAACCACAATTTCTCCTTTCTCAAAATTGAGCCGCGCTTCGTGCGCAAATACGGCAATGTATTCAAACGCAGCCGTCGAGCTTATACGGTATTTTTGTCTTATGTAATCCACCAAACGCCCGTCATTCATCTGCAAATTAGCGTCAAAAGCGATGTGGTAAGACGGCGGTGCAAGCTGCCCGTTCATGGCATCGACAACGGCGGGTTTGTAGGCACTTGTGAAGCCGCCAAATTCAGGAATGCTGATAGAACCGTCCTCGATGAGTAGGTCTTTAATGTCTGTTGTGAGCTTGATGTCCATTTTTCGATATTAAAAATCAATGTTAGTTACTTTATTTTAAGGGTAAAAATAGCATTTTTGACGTGAATTCACCCAAAATTTTACACATCAAATCACTTCTGCCAAAACGAAAATACTGCCACCAACGTATATCAAATCTTCCGCATCAGCGCACCGTTTTGCGGCTGCCAACGCCCGTCGAACCGATTTATACGCCTTCCCTACCCGACCGACTTCCGCCGCCATACCCCTCAGTATATCGGCATCCAGACCGCGTGGAATATTCGCTTTTGCAAAATAATAAGTCGCATCGGCTGGTAAAAGTTGAAGCATTTTTGACACGTCTTTATCCTTCACAACGCCCAAAACAATGTGTAATTTATTGAACGTCAATGAATTAAGCTGTGCCATCGCCAATGTCAAACCGCCTTCATTGTGCGCAGAGTCGCATAGAACCGTCGGCTCTTTCCCAATCACTTGCCAGCGCCCGATGAAATTTGTAAGGGTCGTCAAATTCAAAAAACCGTCTTGAATCGCGCGCAAAAGAGACCCCTCAGTATAATTGCTCAAAAATGGTAATTTCTGTAAAACGTCAAAAGTTTGCAACACCGTCGCCACGTTTTTAGCTTGATAATCACCGCCAACGTTCACTTTTAATGCATCAAAAACCAATTTTTTATCTCTAAAAACTTGAAAAGTCGTGTACTCAAAATCTTGTTCAATCGGCTGCACATTAAATATTTGCGAAGCAAAAGTAATCGGCGCATTCATTTCCCGCGCTTTTTGGTCAAAAACAAGCTTCGTTTCCGCGTGTTCTTCACCAATAACAACGGGCGTTTGGGACTTGATAATCCCCGCTTTTTCAAACGCAATCAACGGCAACGTATCGCCGAGCATATCCATATGGTCAAAACTAATATTTGTAATGACCGACATCATCGGCGAAATAATATTTGTCGAATCAAAACGACCACCCAAACCGACTTCAATAACTGCCACATCCACGCCCTCATTGGCAAAATAATCGAAAGCCATCGCAACGGTCATTTCAAAAAACGACGGTTCGATGCGTTCAAAATGTTCTCTATTGTTTTCCACAAATTGAACGACCGCTTTTTTAGACATATATGCACCATTTATCTTTATTCGTTCCCGAAAATCGCGGTAATGCGGCGAGACATACAAGCCTACTTTCAGTCCCAAAGACTGCAAAACCGCCGCCGTCAAATGTGCCGTCGAGCCTTTTCCGTTTGTTCCACCGATATGCACCTGAGGAAACTTCAAATGAGGACTATCCAACACACGGACAAGTTCCAATGTATTCGTCAAATCTTTCTTAAATGCCGACGCCCCGACGCGGGTAAACATCGGCAAACTTTGGTACATATAATCGAGTGTTTTTTTATACGTCATGCTGATTTAATTATTTTTCGGTTATGAATAAGAGAGTTTGGTTATCAACGTCGAGGGAACGGTTCATTATTTTTTTAACGCATAAGCAGAACGTAACGCATAGCGTTCTTTAAAACTATGTACCTTATTTGTTGCAAAAATAGAAAAGGGCAGCTTGCGCCACCCCTCAGTATTTTTATGTTTTTCAAACGCAATCGAGGCATTTAACGCACAATAAAACGGTACGTAATCGTTCCACATTGTCTGTCCGCACCACCCTGTGAGAACTGATACTGCCGTGCATTACGCACCGCCGCATCAATCAATTCTGAGTCATTTGTGTTCGAGCCAACGGCTTTGAACTTCGCCGATGTCACGTTTCCATCGCCATCAACGCAGACATCCAAGACGACAGTTCCCGCTTTTTGCGAATTTTCGGACAATTTTGGCGCCGTTTTCACGCCACGACCGCCAAAACCATTGACCGTTCCCGGCCCGCGGCCCATGCCATCCAAGACTTTTGAATTAGGGTCACCGTCGGGTTTTCCTTGATTGCCCGGCTTTCCAGTGTTGCCTTGACCAGTGCCAGTACCACCGCCACCGTTTGTTCCACTACCCGTTCCGTTGCCAAAACGACCACCGAATTTATCTTTTGCGGCTTGTGCGGCGCGCGCTTTTTCATCAGACGCCCGCTGTGCATCCACCTGAGCTTGACGCGCGGCATCCGCTTGACGCTGTTTTTCACGGTCGGCGGCTTGCTGCTGATATTTTGCTTCTTCGTTCTTCCGTTTTGTCTCTTCTTGCTGCCTTCTAACGGCTACTGCGTTCGGGTCTTCCGTCGTCTGAATCGGTTTCGACGGCGTCGGCGCAGGCGTCGGCTTCGAAATCACGGGTTTCACGGGCGGCGGCGGCGTTGGCGAAGGCGGCGTTGGTGTCGGCTTGGGCGCAGGCTCACTATTGCCCGCGTTCGGGTCGGGTTTTCCTGGCGCAGGATTGCTGCCACTCCCTTCGTCGGGCAGCCCCAAAGCTGGTCCGCCACCGAGCAAATCCTTGGGCAATTCCACCACTATTTGCGCGGGTATCTCGGGTTTTTGCGGCGGCAAGCTGGGCATAAAATACATCGCCAAGAGCAAGACGACGTGCACCGTCATGCTCAACAACATCCCTTTTTGGTCGTTTTCTTTCTCTGATTTTATCGAACGAAAATCCATTTTAAAATTGATTTTATAAATGTATTTGCGAATTTATGCGTACCCGTAACTGCGGATTTATTCGCAGCTGTAATTGCAAATCTATTCGCAAAAATCACGAAGGAACAAGCGATTTAGCCGCCTAAATTGTTCTGCAAATAAATTTGCAGTTACGTGTGCGCATAAATTCGCAAATACATTAGTTTGTATCTGCGTGCAAAATAGATGTAATAAAAAGCGCTTCCGTCATGTTCAAAACCTCCACGACCTTTTCAACGGGCGCTTTGGCGTCGGGCGAAACACTCACTTTAAAAGTGCTGTTTTTCAATTTATTGCTCTCCAAAAAACGGCGAATTCTGCCTAAATCCATCGTCGAACCATTAAGCAGAAAATTACCACTCGCCGAAATGCCAACATCGTCTAATTTGTCCGTCGAAGCTGGTTTTTTATTTGTTTTGGGATTGCCGGGCAACGACAGATTCAAGGCGCTTGGATGCACCATAGTCGAAACCATCATAAAAAATATAAGCAAAATAAAGATAATATCCGTCATCGAACTCATCCCCATCTCACCGTTTAGCTCTTTCTTTTTTCGTAAACTCATTTTGTTTTAATTAAAAATTAAAAATTAAAAATTAAGGCGAAAACAGACGACAACTGATTGATTGTCCGCGAAGATGGACCCCTCAGTATAAACGCCCTTTTTTGCCTTATTTTCTAATTCCTAACTAAATGAATTTAAAGAAGAACCAAACACGCCTTGTATTAAATCTAAGTCAAAGCCGCGTTTAATTCTTAATTTTTAATTTTTAATTCATTATTCCGTCGGTGCAGTTGCCAAAACTGCGCGTGCCTTAAATTTATTGGCAATCGCCATCAATTTAGTCACTTGCTCAAATGGCACACCGACTTCCGCCGCTATCGTCAAAACGGGTTCGTTGCTTCCGACATTGGCAAGCGACGCCCGAACGGTGGCTTCGAGATTCTGAATCGGTACGACTTGGTTGTTCACCATGAAGCGACCGCTTTTCTCAATGCTAATCGTTGTCTTGACATTGCCCGTCGTCCGTTGGTCGGATTCAGGCAATTTGAATGGAAAAAATTTTACAAGTGTTGACGTCAACATAAAGAAAATCAGGAGCATAAAAATAATGTCCGTCATCGAACTCATATTCACTTCAACGTGCCGTTTTTCTCGCGTTCTAATTGGCATTTTATTGGACTGTTTTATCTTTAAAAACAAGCATTTTAAGCATAAATAAATGCGTTAAAAACAGTTATTTTTAAAAGTCATTTTAATTAATTTTTTTATCGAAAATTAACGCCTTAAAGTATTCTAAATTAAGTATTAAAATTTTGTAAAAAATCCTTATTGCTAATTCATATCAATGAGTTACGCATAATTATTTTAAATTTTATGTAATTTTTGAATTAAATAAACCAAAATTAATTATACCAAAAAACTAAGTAGAATTAAGCATTTGAAATTGCTATTTATAAGCTATTCCAAACGTCAAGATTTCGGGTTTTAATGCTTAATTTCCAATGCTTAATTTTTCAAAAAACTAACCCGTTGGTTCTTGCAATAAATCAATAAAATTGAACGTACTTGTCTCCATATTATTGACGATTCGGTCAATCATGGTGTTCAAAATATTGTAGGCAACGAAGGCAAAAATACCAACAATTAGACCACCCGCCGACGTAAACATTTTGACGTAAATGCCGCCCGAAATGGTCGAAATCGACAACGATTCTGCCGTAGAAAGGTCTTTAAAAGTGGTAATCATACCCGCAATTGTACCCAAAAAGCCGAACATTGGCGCCACCCCCGCAATGATTGCAAGGATATTGGTGTTTTTTTCGAGCTTAAAAATCTCGAGTTTACCGACATTCATGATGGCGTGTTCGATGTCGTCGAGCGGTTTGCCGATACGCATCAAGCCTTTTTCAACCATGCGCGCAACGGGTGCATCGGTACTTTGGCACAAAGCACGTGCCGCACCGATATTGCCGTTTTGGACGTGCGCGCGGATGTTATTCATGAAACTTTCGTCAACTTGCGTCGCTTTTTTGATAGTCATATAACGACTGACGAAAATGGATACGGCAACGATGCTCATCATGAGCAAACACACCATAATGATAAGACCGAATGTACTGTGCGCGAGTAGCTCAAATAGGCTCTCAGGCTCGGCTTGTTTGACGGCGTTTGCGGCAGCCGTTCCGCCTTGAAAAAACAATAGTATGTTGTGCATAATCTATTGACTTGTAGTTAGTTATGAATGGAAAATCTTTTTTACGTTTCTCGTTTTTAGCGTGTTTAATGCTTTTTTTGGCGTTTTCAGAATTAATTAAAAATTAAATTTTTAAAAGCACCTCCCACAGTTGCTTCGATTTCTCGCAATGACAAATTGAGCAAAATCGACTGTTAAAACTCTTTTTTCGGAAAAATATTTCAGCGAATGTAAAGCAGTTTGTTTAAATAAGTCTTAAAATTTTGGCTAAAATACGTTTAGTCTCAAAACTTGTATGCGTTATGAACAAATAATTTTTTAACAAATAAGTTAGAATTAACAACTAATAATGCGTTTATCAGCAACCAAAGCACAATGATACGTCTAAATTTTCATTCTGTATATTGTCAAAGTCTTTCTTATTTTCGCCCCATGAAAAGTATTTTTCGACTCACCAGATTACCAAATCTTGTCATAGTTGCTTTGACGCAATATGCCTTGCAATACGCCATTTTGCTACCTGAATTGGGCAAAATTGGGCAAAAACCGCTATTGCCCGACTTTCAATTCTTTCTTTTGGTGGCTTCCACCGTCTTAATTGCGGCGGGCGGCTACGTCGTCAATGACATAGAAGATGTCGAAATTGACCGCCTCAACAAACCCGAACACAAGCGGATTGTCGAGCGCGTTTACCCCCTCAGTATCTGTTGGAAAATTTATTGGTTTATCACCATTTTAGGTTTTTTCATCAGTTTGTACCTCGCTTTTTTTATCCACGATTTTGTGCAATTAACGATTTATCCCGCCGCCGTTGCCCTCCTTTGGGCGTATTCAAAATGGTTTAAACGCCAACCTTTAATTGGAAATTTAATCGTTTCTGGCTTTTGCGCGTTCGTGGCGTGGGTCGTTTTGTACGCGCAATGCTTGGTGACGCCGATGCCTAAAACCATTCTCAACCTGGGTAATAGTTCCGAAATGAGTTACCAAAATTATGCACTAAATGTGTTACTCATTTTTTGGACGTATGCCATTTTCGCTTTCATTTCCACTCTATTTCGTGAAATAATTAAAGATATGGAAGACGTGACGGGCGATAAAGCGCAAGGCTGTCGAACTTTACCCGTTCTTTTGGGCATTAAAAAAACCAAAATAATTGCCTTTATAATTGGTTGTTTATTTATCAATTCGCTATTGACTTTATCCGTTTTTTTCTTTAATTATTTATTCAAAAATGATTATTCTAAAGTAATTATTTTGAATCTAACTATAACATTACCAGTCTGTTACGCATTGTTTTTATTGATTAAATCTAAAGAAAAAGAAGACTATGCGCGTTTGTCAAAAATCGCTAAATTAATCATGCTCAGTGGTTTAATTTTTATTCTAATTATGACATAAATTTTCAATTCACGGACTAAGTCCGTGGCACAATTTACGCCTTATGAAAATGCTTTATTTACACCTCATTTATGCCTTGCTTCTGATTATAATTATCCTTGGTGGCAATCATTCGCTGCTTTATTATGCAACGGTGATGGTTGGGTCAATTGAGTTTTTAAATCGCCAAAAAGCGTTTAGAAACTTGCCAAATTATGGTATTTTCAACGTAATTTTTATCGGCTATTTAGTATTTATCATCCTAAATCGGTCTCGACACATCAAATTTGGTGCTTATACTGAGGGGTCCTTAAACATTGCTGAACACGGCTTTTTTGCCTTAATTATTTGCTCAAAACTGCTCTTGTATTTGCATTTATTTTCAAAATATTCTTTTAGAATAAAAGCCATTTCAATCGTTTTTATTTTTAATTTAATTGGCTTAATAAATGAAATTTTTCAAAATCAATTAAACCATCGCCCGCTTTCTTTATTTATCGAAGATGCCCGTAAAGACATGATTGTCAACGGATTAGGCTCATTTCTATTTCTAATTATTCTAACATTAAATCATTTTACGACTACGAAATCTAACGTCGTCGAGGTTAAAAACCTCGACGACGTTTCAAACGATTAAAACAATGAATTTAGACAAGTATAAAATTCTTTTAGCGTCGCAATCGCCACGCCGCAGTCAACTTTTACGCGAGTCGGGTTTCACAAATTTCACGGTTCGACCAACCGATTCAGACGAGACTTTACCGCCGAATTATCCCGTCGAAAAAGCCGCCGCTTTCCTCGCCGACATGAAAGCCGAAGCCGCGCGCGGTTGGCTTTCAGACGCTGATGAAATCATTTTGGCCGCCGACACAACGGTCGTTCTGAACAACGAAATCTACAATAAACCCGTGGATTTTGCCGATGCCCAGCGCATTTTACGACAATTGTCGGGCAATATCCACAAAGTCATAACGGGCGTTTGTTTGCTATCGAAACATAAAAAACGCGTTTTTTCAGACGTTGCCAAAGTGCATTTTGACGTCCTGTCGGAAGAAGATATTGCATTTTATATTACGAATTATCAACCTTTCGACAAGGCGGGCGCCTATGCCGTTCAAGATTGGATTGGGCATTGCAAAATAAAACGGATTGAAGGCAGCTATGAAAATATCATGGGTTTGCCGACCAATAAAGTTTACAAAGAATTGATTAAGCATTTTCATGACCCCACAGTATAAAAGCCGTTTTTGAGATTAAAATTCTTTTATTTACTAATTTAATCTGTATTTTTGCATAAAATTTAAAAAAATGACGTGGAAAAAATATAAATATCTGTATCGCACTTTTGAAATTAACGAAAAAGGGCAAGTCAAAAACGAAAATGGAGTGGTCGTAAAAGGTTCTTTGCACAAAAACGGCTTCCGCGTTTTAAACCTTCGGTTAGAAGGAGAACGAGGCACAATTGTCAACAAAGGGTTATTGATTCACCGCATGGTTGCACAATGTTGGATAGAAAACCCGAAAGAAAAGCCTTATGTCATTCATAAAGATGGAAATTTGCAGAATAATGCCGTCAAAAACCTTGAATGGGCAACGCCGAACGAAAAAATAGAGCGCCAAAAGCAATTGGGCAAACATGGCAACTCGAAACTCAGCACAAAGGATGTGCTTCAAATTAAACGCTTATTGAAAACAGATGAAGCAAAAAACGTAATTGCAAAAAAATTCAATGTTTCTCACACTCAAATTCGTAGAATTAGCACTGGTGAAAATTGGCAATAAATTGACACCGATTTTTTTTGTTGAACAATTATTTTTTTTAGAATTTACACAGAACGCTTGCAGCAATTTGCGCTTCTAATTGTTGAAACGGGGACCCCTCAGTATAAACGCCTTTTTTGACACAAAAAAAACTGTCTGATAAAGTCAGACAGCTTCCAAAATTAATTATTAGTGAAATAGTATTAAATTCTAAAGATTCCAATAATTCCAAATTCCAAGAATTCCAAATTCCAAGGATTCCAGATTCCAAGGATTCCAAATTCCAAGGATTCCAAGGATTCCAAATTCCAAGGATTCCAAATTCCAAGGATTCCAAATTTTAGGTTGGAATCCTTGAAATTTGGAATTTGGAATTTGAAATTTGGAATTTGGAATTTGGAATTTGGAATAATTTAGTATTTTTGAATTGTCACGGGCGTACAAACATTCACGGGACAACATTCTTCAATAATAATCGTGATGTCGCGCGCATCGTTGGCACAAGGCGCCATTCCTGTTAAATAATAACGAAATACGTAAGTACCAGATTGTAAGGCATTTGTATTCAAATAACCCGTTAATGGGTCAAAACGGCTGCCGACTGATGTGGTACTCACATCCGTCCAAACACCACCGTCACTTTCGTTGACCATATAATCTCTAAGGTGTAAAGTCGCCATATTGCTGCCCGCTTGGCAGAAAGGCAACGGAAAAATCACGTAGCCACCCGTCAAAAATTGGTGAACCGTGGTCGTAAAATTAGCCGATGAACCCGTGCAACCATTCAAAACTGGCGTCACCGTGACCGTTGAAATGGATGTTGCCGCCACATTATCCGACGCAAAAACGGGAATATTGCCCGTGCCGTTCACCGCCAAACCCGTTCCCGTATTGTCATTCACCCATTCAAAAGTGGCGCCCGAAGGTGTTGAAACAAACGTTATTGCCGCCGATAATGAGCCGCCGCAAAGCGTTTGGTCAACGGGTTGAGCAACCATCGGCGTTGGTTTTACCGTCAAATCGAACGATAAAGGCGTGCCAAAACAACCGT
>JAYUKJ010000529.1:0-12841 GCA_043764555.1 Saprospiraceae bacterium | reverse complement strand
CGACCGTGAAGAAGGGCGACCGTGAAGAAGGGCGACCGTGAAGAAGGGCGACCGTGAAGAAGGCGACCGTGAAGGTCGCCCCTACGTATACATCTGATATTCAAGCCCTTGTAGGGGCGACCTTCACGGTCGCCCTTATTTAACGTCTTAGACACCCCCTCAGTATAAAGCTGTTTTTTAGGCATGATTTGCATAATTTGAAGCTCTACGAATACATTATTTTAGAACGTAGCCGATAAACCAAACGACAGACTCTTAGTATTCATATAATCAAGGCTTCGCGCATCGTTATCCGATTTTTCCACATCATAATCCTGATTATCAGCCAATGTCCAAAGGTTTATCCCATTGAAATAAAGGCGAAGGTTTGAGATACCGACAGGCTTTAACCATTGTTTAGGGAAATTATAGCCAATTTCAAGGTTTTTAAGCCTTATATAAGACGCATCTTGAAGTCTGAATGTAGAAAAAGTGCTGTTGGGCGTCGGGTTGCCCCAACGCGGTAAATCCCCAGTCGGATTAGCCACCGTCCAACGGTTGTTCCAAATTTGCAATTTTTGCGACCTCAAACCCATCTGTGCGGGGTCGTCGTAGTATCTTTGGATGCCCGAAACGCCTTGAAAAAAAGAAGTAACATCAAAACCTGCATATTTCAGTGTCAAGTTGATACCATACGTGAGCGTCGGAAATGGATTGCCAAGAATGATTCTGTCGAATACCGTAACATCGCCATTACCATCTACATCTTGATATTTGACATCGCCTATGCGCGGGACAACACCAAACTGTTTTGGCGCAGTACTTACCTCTTCTGCGGTTCTAAAAAGTCCTTGTGACACATAGCCATAATACGAATTTATGGGGTTGCCGACTTGATTTATCGTGTTGCCCGTAATCCACCCTTCTCTCCCCGCCGTACTCGTTATTTTATTTTTAATCATTGCGCCATTCACCGAAATATCGTATTGAAATTTACCAATATTGTTGGCATGGCTTATCAATAATTCAATACCTCGATTGTTAACAGTTCCTGCATTTTGATTGGGTGCTGTCAATCCGCCAAGCGTGTTTGGAATGGGCAATTGAACCAAAATGTCTGTTGTGTTTTTGTCAAAAACATCGGCTTCTATACGCAATTTACGGTTGGGCAATTCTAAATCAAGTCCAAAATTGGTCTGTGTGGTCGTTTCCCACCGAATTTTATCATTTGCAAATCCAGTAATAGCAGCTCCTTGAACCAAGACATTATTGAACATATAGTTTTGATTTAAAGCATAGTTTTGAACGAATGAATAATTGCCAATTTCTTGGTTACCCAATTGTCCCCAACTCGCTCTCAATTTCAAAAATTCAACAAAAGGCGTGAGTTTTTTGAAAAAAGGCTCACTTGAGACTATCCAACCCACGGATGCAGAAGGAAATATGGGATATTGCTGCGACTCAGGCAAGCGAGATGAACCGTCCGAGCGGGCGTTTAATTCAAAAAGATATTTGTCATTAAACGCATAATTGATTCTACCCAAAAAGGATTGAAGAGACAACGCAGACGCACTCCCGCCGTTTGAAGGCAGTTCAGCACTTGCCCCCAAGACGACAATATCGTTGCTCGGCAAATTACGCACGGACGCATTAAAGCCGTTGGTTTCGTCATGTTGTGCCGTTTGCCCGACCAAGACTTTGAGGTTGTGTTTTTTGTTAAATGTCTTTTCGTAGCGCAAAAGATTTTCAACAAGATACCGCGTAGTAAGGGATGAGCTGTTGGTTGCCAAACTGATATTTGCAGCTGGAGCAGTCGTTGTACCATCGGGACGATAATTAAAAACAGACGGTGAAAACCTGTAATTTAAAGTTGAACTGTACACATATCCAAGGCTCGACGTGAAACTAAAATCGTTTAAGAATTTAAGTTGTCCAAAGATTTTACCGTCTAAGCGGTAATTATTCGTGTTGTTTTTTTGCTCATAAAGCGATTTTAAAGGGTTTTTAATTTGTGCCAAAGTCGTCCCGTCAAATAAACCAAATTCGCCAAAACTGTATCGCGCCGCCACCGTAGGGCGCGTAAAACCACTGATGACGCGGTTAATACCATTGTCGCCATCGTCATTTTGATTGGCTGCGGCAATAGGCTCATTGATGGTTTGTCTAAGTCCACGGAGATTAATCCCAAAACTTAAATTATTTGAAATCTTGCTGTCTAAGTTTGCCCTCATTTGCAGTCTATTCGAGTTCGTGTTGACCATTATACCTTTTTGGTCAAGATATTCCAAAGAAACAGAGTATTTAGTTGCCTCATTACCACCCGATGCCGACAAAAACTGCACATTCAATGGCGCAGGTTTATAGACCTCATCGAACCAATCCACATTGGCAAAATTATCGGGGTCTGATTGGTCTTTTATTTTTTGGAGCATCGGCGCGTCAAAAATGGGCGAAGCACCCGTTTCGACCAAAAAATCGTTGTACGCGGCTGCCCATTCATTACCATCCATGTATCTTGGTTTTATCAATGGCTTTTGGATTGAATACGTCGCACGGTATTGGATTTTTGGTTTACCTACAGCTCCCCTTTTCGTTGTGACCAAAATAACGCCGTTTGCCGCCCGCACGCCATAAATAGACGCCGAAGCTGCATCTTTCAAAACAGAAACGCTTTCAATATCATCTACCGAAATATCGCCCAAAGCACCAACTTCACTCGGTACGCCGTCAATAATAACAAGCGGACTGTTGTTGCCAAATGTGCCAATACCTCTAATCCTGATAACAGGGTCGTTTTTGCCCGGCTGTCCCGTAAATGAACTAACCGTAACGCCCGCCATTCTGCCTTGCAAAGCAGTGGCAGCATTTGATATTGGCAAACCATCAATTTCGCTCATTTTTACCGAAGACACCGCACCCGTTAGGTTCTGCTTTTTATCGGATCCATAACCGATAGCGACCACTTCACCAAGTAGTCTTTCGTCGGATTTTAAGGTAATCGACAATTTGTCTTGCCCGTTCAGATTGACCGTTTGGTTTTCAAAACCAATGGATGAAATCACCAAACTGGACTTTCCAATCTGTAATACAAGTGAAAACTGTCCTTCATCATTCGTGATTGTGCCATTGTTTGTCCCATCTTCTTTAATGGTGACGCCCGGTAAAAAACCGCCCGTTTCGTCTTGAACGCTACCTGTCACTTTAATGGACTGTGCGTAAGAAAAAACAGACGTCATAAGGAGTACGCCCCACATTAGGAGCCTGAAAACGGTTTTCGTTTTTTGCTGTGTACGTATCATTTTAAATTTAGAGTTTAGTAAAACATTCCTGAATGAGTTGGGTGAATAAGGTTAACACGCTTAATCGCCACTGATTAAGCGATTATCTAAGGTCAAAATTAGAATTTAATCTAATGGTGGGCTTGGTTGGACAATTCAAAAAAAGGGGGTAAATCATTCAATAAAATAATTAGAAATCTTAGGCTTGTTGATAGGTGATTTTCACCCTGTTTGGCGAAGGGAAAGCGGTGATTTTGTTAAAAAGAGGGGAAATACTGAGGGGTCCTAAAACGTAAAAAGCGCCTATAAAACACAGCGCATAGGCATTTATACTGAGGGGGCCTAAAATTGCAAACGCTTGATTATCAGCGAGATAATCAAGCGTTTTGGCGTTAAAAACACGTTTATACTGAGGGGTCCTAAAACGATATTGACTTAACAGTGCGGTCACAACGTTTCGTGACAAGTGAGGCTTTTTCGGCTAATCGGTTCAAATAAAATATTCATGTCAAAAGAGCGATTGACCAAGCCAATGCTGTGGGTGTTGGGTTTTATGCCAAAAGTTGAGATAAGCGTCAAAAATATTTGCTTGTTGGTCTGGGTGACGGACTTGAAAATAGCCGTTTTCCCCCGCAATTGAGTCGCATCGTCTTTACCTAAAACCCACGTTGTGTTGTAGAATTTGATTTCTAAAATATTAATATAAGAAAAAGGGACCCCTCAGTATAAATGCCAAAATGACTAAAAAACGGGTCAATTTAGATAGACGATTGATTGATTTACCCCCTTTTTTTGAATTGAACAGCGCAGTCTGCACTACTTTTTTATCTAATTTTGCACGATACTAAAAGGGGCGATGATAAAAGACTGATGATGGTTATATACCCCCTCAGTATTTTGCCGATTTATTTAGTCCTAACACTTAAAATTACGCTTAATCAATTAGATTTCTTTGATAATGAAATACACAATCATCGCTTTATTGCTCATAACGCAGACGGTTATCGCTCAAAAACAGCCGCGTCCCAATATCGTCGTGATACTCGCCGACGATTTAGGTTGGGCAGATTTAACGTGCTATGGCAGTACGTTTTATGAAACACCCAATTTGGATAAATTGGCAAAACAAGGCGTGCGTTTTACCAAGGGGTACGCCGCTTGCCCCGTTTGTAGCCCGACGCGAGCGAGTATGATGACGGGCAAATATCCCATAAAAACGGATGTGACAGATTGGATAAAAGGGCGGCAAGCGGATGGTACAGGCAAACCGTATGAAAAATTAGTTTCACTACCCTTCCAATATTTTTTACCACTCGAAGAAGAAACGATTGCGGAAGTTGCGCTAAAAAATCAATACAAAACCTTTTTTGCGGGTAAATGGCATTTGGGCGATGAAGAACAACACCTTCCCGAAGCACAGGGGTTTCAAATCAATTTGGGCGGCATTGGAGCGGGTTCGCCTAAGAGCTATAAAAACGATTCCGTGGGCGGTTTTTTTACGCCTTACAACAATATGCGCTTGAAAGATGGTCCAAAAGGCGAATACATAACCGACAGATTGGCAACGGAATGTCTCGATTTTTTGGACAAAAACAAAAATGAACCCTTCTTTTTGATGTACAGTCTGTATGCGGTTCACAATCCGTTGCAAGCACCCGCCGATTTGGTCAAAAAGTACCAAGCGAAGCGCAAAGCCTTGGGACTCACCGACAGTATGCCTTTTCGGAGAGACGAGCCGTGGATGCTGCCCGAAAAAGGTTGGCGACAAAGAACCCTTCAAGACAATGCCGTTTATGCGGCGATGATTGAAAATATGGACCAAAATGTGGGCCGAATATTGGGAAAACTAACGGATTTGGGCTTAGATGAGAATACAATCGTCGTTTTTACCTCCGATAATGGTGGATTGAGTACCGCCGAAGGCAGCCCGACGGTCAATGGTGATTTAAGGGCGGGCAAAGGTTGGTTGTATGAAGGCGGGATAAAAGTGCCAACTATTATGCGCTGGACGAACAAAATAAAAGCGGGTCAAGTCTCTGATATTCCCGTCAATACCGTTGATTTTTTCCCAACTTTTGCAAAAGCCATAAACCCTACCGCCGCCCTAAATAAAGCAATTGACGGCAGCAATATCCTTGATTTGTTGGCAAATGAGCAAAAATCCAAGCAAAGACCCTTGTTTTGGCACTATCCGCATTACAGCAATCAAGGCGGCAAGCCAGGGTCGGTTATGATAAATGGGGATTACAAACTCGTCCTTAATTATGAAGACAACAGCCTTGAATTGTATGATATTAAACGTGATGTAGGTGAAAAAAACAACCTTGCAACCACTAAAAAAGCCGTCGCCAAACGCTACAAAAAAGCATTGGACAAATGGTTGGCAGACAATCATGCTAAATTCCCCGTTAGCAATCCTGCTTATGAGGTTTCCATCAAAAAGTAGTCGACAACTTTAGTTGCCGCTTGTAATATCTTGTTTTGAATCACTTAGCGGCAACTAAAGTTACCGACTACTAATGAAAAAAAGGGACCCCTCAGTATAAACGCCTTTTTGACGCGAAAAACGGATTGAATTAGATAGTATTAAATGATGCTAAAACAGTATTCTTAATTCGCATGAGATATCTTTCTAAAGAAAAAATACATCAATGATTAGATTTACTCTATTTGTCGCCTGCTTTTGCCTGTTTTTAAACAAAAATATGGCGCAATTTCAACCCAACGCCTTGCAACAAAGCCAAATAAAACGCGGGTATGGCATGTTTATCCATTTTGGGGTAAACACGTTTAATGAATTGGAATGGTCGGACGGCAAACTGCCCGCAACGTCGTTTAATCCTGATAAATTGGACTGTGACCAATGGATAAAAACGGCGAAAGAAGCGGGGTTTCGCTACGTGATTTTGATTACAAAGCACCACGATGGCTTTTGTTTGTGGAACAGTCAATACACGGACTATGACGTGATGTCGTCGTCTGTGAAGACCGATGTGGTAGGGGAAGTTGCGAAAGCCTGTAAAAAATATGGGCTACAATTTGGCTTATACTATTCGCTTTGGGATAGGCATGAGCCAGCACACAAGGATAAAAATCCGCAAGTGTATGTGGATTTTATGAAAAATCAGCTCACCGAATTGTTAACCAATTATGGAACGATATGTGAGTTGTGGTTTGATGGTGGTTGGGCAAAAAAAGACAGTGCTTGGCATCTCGCTGAAGTCTATCAGCACATCAAAAAATGGCAACCAAAATGTCTGGTGACGGTCAATCACACCATTGGCAGACATGAGAAAATATCGTCCATTCAGATGCCTTCGGACATGAAAGAAAACGACCCAATTCGCTTTTTTCCCGTTGATTTCAGAACGAAAGACCCCAATTTTGCCCGTTGGGACGACCCAAAAGTCTATGTTTATGACCAAAAACAATATTATTTACCCTTTGAACACACGCTTTGCTTGTCGGATAGGTGGAATTGGTTTCAGAAAAAAGCCATGTTGCCCGTGCGTGGCGTTGACGAATTGGAAGAGTTATTTTATTGGAGTACGGCCAACGACAATATTCTCATCATCAATGTGCCACCCGACCAACATGGGCAAATTCGGGAACATGAACGCCTCCGTTTGCTCGAACTTGCGGATAGATTGGGGATAAGAAATGGTAAAAAAATATTGCCAAAAAACCCCAAAAACGCGCTTTTTAACAAGCCGATTACCGCCACAAATACGTCAACGAATCCCAAAAACACCCCGCAAAAAGCCAACGATTTCAGCCTCGAAACATGGTGGACGGCGGCCGATAGCACGGCGACATTAGAAATAGATTTGGAAAAAAACACGCTTTTCAACCGTCTTGTCCTCATGGAGTATCCCCGTATGATTGACCTAAAAGATGGTTTTTCTCAAATCCGTGAATTTCATGTCGAGCAATTCAGAATTGACATCATGAACGGCAACGAATGGGAAGCGGTTTATGTAGGCAACACCATTGGTGCGTCTAAAATCATTAATTTACCCGTTAGTAAAACGGCGACAAAACTGCGGGTGGCGATTCTGAAATCGTCGGCGGTGCCGAGCATTAGCCATGTTGCGATGTATTTAAAATCGTAAAATAGGACCCCTCAGTATAAATGCCTTTTTTAATGAAAAAACGCTTGATTATCTCGTTGATAATCAAGCGTTTTAGCATTAAAAACACGTTTATACTGAGGGGTCCTAAAACACAAAATTCACGCCGTTCTATTATCGGGCAATGCGTCGGGCGTGCCTTTATTGTTGTCAAATCTAAGAAATTCTCGGTTGGCAAAACCTTTTAGCCACGTCTTTTTTCAATCAATTCACGCGCTTCGACAGTCCGTTAAGACGCCGACAATATCCACAATTGAAAAAAATCCCGCGTCGTTGTGCCAAATTTTAGGGACTTTTTCGCCATCAATAAGGCGTTAATTGATTTTCCATGACTAAGATTTGCATTGAATTTCCTCACAAGGAGAACAATATTCGCTCTTAAAAATCAATCTAAAGTTAAAAAAATGTCAAAACGCCCACCTCAGAATCCTCGACAAAATCATGAAGAAATAGTAATTTAAGCACTTTAATAAACGCCTCCCCTACCCTTATTTCTGCAAAAACAGAATTATAAGCACTTCGTTTTGATTGTTTTTATTGATTTTAAGGCGCTTAAAATTATCAGTCTCAACAACTACCCGATAAACGCCTTTAAATTTCTTCAACAGCAAATAAAAACTGTTTAAAATTAAAGTTTAGAAAAGAGTCAAAGAGCAGAATGCTGTTTTTCAAAACCCCTGCCTTCAAATTGCATGATTGCATCGTTGCATCAAAGCACAAAAGCTAAATGATGTAAAATTGAACGGCAAAATTGCATGATTGCATTATTACATTAAAGCACAAAAGCTAAAGGATGTAAAATTGAACGACAAAATTGCATGATTACATCATTACATCAAAGCATAAAAGCTAAATGATGCAAAACTGAACGGCAAAATTGCATAACTGCATCATTACATCAAAGCATAAAAGCTAAATGATGCAAAAGTGAATGATAGAAATTGCATCGTTGCATCAAAGCATTAAGGCATTAGAGCATTAAAGCATTAAAGTTTAATGATGCAAAACTGAACGGCAAAATTGCATGATTGCATCGTTGCATCAAAACACAAAGGCTAAATGATGCAAAACTGAACGGCAAAATTGCATGACTGCATCATTACATCAAAGCACAAAAGCTAAATGATGCAAAATTGAACGGCAAAATTGCATAATTGCATCGTTGCATCAAAACATAAAAGCTAAATGATGTAAAACTGAACGGCAAAATTGCATGACTGCATCATTACATCAAAGCACAAAAGCTAAATGATGTAAAATTGAACGGCAAAATCGCATGATTGCATCGTTGCATTAAAGCATTAAAGTTTAATGATGCAATATCGAACGAAAAAATTGCATCGTTGCATCGTTGCATCGTTGCATCAAAGCATTAAAGTTTAATGATGCAATATTGAACGACGAAATTACATCATTGCATTAAAGCATAGAAGCTAAGCGATGCAATTATCCCAAATCATTGCCCATGAGTTCATGAATATACTTTGTAAATGACATCCCATCTGATTTCGTTTTAAGCACCATTTTCATGTACAAATCGTGGGGCAAAATGATGGTAAAACGGCGGTCTTTTTTGGGTTGTTCAACCGCCACAACGGCTTGTTTTGGCGCGGATACTGAGGGGGTACTCATTTGGCTTGCCATGCTCGCCAATTTGTCAATGTCGAGATTGTCATTGAAGCCGCCCGCTATTTTAGATGCTTTTGATTCCTTTTTCATATTGTTTAATTCTTTAGAATTTTATTGATTGATTAAAACGGTTGCTTTGATTTCTTCAAAAATGGTCGCCATTTCCTCGGCGGCTTTTTTGTCTTTGGTTTCGATGACGCCAAGACCGTCAATAATCGCTTCTTTGTAAGCCACGCGGTTTGAAATGCGCGATTTGAAGACTTTCATGCCGATGTCCACGAGTGCCTGCTCGATGTCTCGGTCAAGCCGCCTTTGAGCGTTGAAAAAATTGAGCAAAATGCGGACTTCTTTTTCGTGTCCAATTGCTGCCAATTGGTCAATTTTCTGTTTGATGTTTTTCATCGTCCACACATCGAGCGCAGACGTTTGGATAGGGCAGACCACAAGGTCGGACACCAAAATCATCCAAGTTGCCATTTCTTCAAAAACGGGCGCGCCGTCAAGAATCACAATGTCGTAATCCTTGCTCAAACTTTTGACCGTTTGCGCCATCTCTTTGCCCTCCTCGGAAGAAAAACCCGATTGTGATTTGTAACCCGAGACGCCGAAAACGGGGATAACGGGCGTCATATCACCCCGTTGCGTATTCCATTTTTTAGAACTAAACTGCGAATTGTCCAAATCGCCAATGCAGACCTTTGAGCCATCGTGCGCGAAACAGGCGGCTAAATTGGTAGAAACGGTGGTTTTTCCAACGCCTCCTTTGAGATTCATTACTGAAATTATCATGTTTTATAGCTTTTTTGCAAAGGTAGGAAAAAATTTATTACATCATTACATGAATACGTAAAAATACATTGATGCAATTTTGATTTTGTAATTTGATGTAATGATGCAATATAGACGCGTCCGACTCTTTCAAATAGGCTTATTTTGCGTTTTCCCGAAGAAAAAATCGGGATGCCGTTAAACGTCATATACTGAGGGGTCCCTTTCTGAAGATTTTAGCGATGAAGAAACAAGGAGCTAAAGTGATGGCGGAAAAATCGCTTATACATATAGTTATATTGAAATAATACCTTTTTGTGGCTTTTGCAAAAACTCTTTTTTAAACAATTTTAATCACTTAGATATTATTGGTTTTGTAAAAGCCACAAAAAGGTATCAACAACAACTGTTTTATTGTTTCTTTTAAAACAATGTTTTAAACTTGTTTTAGACCCTCATAACTCCTTATTAATCAATGAGTTACAGACTTTATTGCCACAAAAAGGTACTAAAACGGGCTTTATTGCCACAAAAGGGTATCAAAAATCACCTAAAAGCCACAAAAAGGTACTGATATTGCCACAAAAAGGTACTGAAACGGGTAAAAGCCACAAAAAGGTATCGGCATGATAAATAGGTGAATTTGATGTTAAAGGATAATAAAAGTCATTAAACTAAGTAAAAGCCACAAAAAGGTATCGTGTGCTATAATGCGTGAATTTGATGTTAAAAAGCCGTAAAAGATGCCTAATTTTAAAAGCCACAAAAAGGTATCGGCGTGATAAATGGATTTATTTGATGCTAAAAGGTCGTAAAAAATGCCCTAAATGTAAAAGCCACAAAAAGGTATCGGCGAGATAAATGGGTCTATTTGATGCTAAAAGACAGTAAAAGGTTGTAAAAGGTTGTAAAAGGTTGTAAAAGGTGTCCTAATTGTAAAAGCCACAAAAAGGTATCGGCGTGATTGTGAATAATTGGTCGTTATGAGGGATAATAAATAAGGGGCAAAATTTCTCATCAAAAAGTAGTGCCGCGTTTTGGTTACTTGTGTGGCTTTTGTATCTTTGATGAAATTTTTGAAAAGACGATGGAAAATAAAAAGAATATTTCATTCAAAGATTTGGCGGTTACGCAGTCAAATCAGCTTGTGGAAGCGACCTATCCAAGAATCATCGAGAAGAAAAACGGTGGTACTGAAATTGACTTTAAGGTGACGACACGGGCGCACAAGGTATCTCGATTGATTATTTCTCTCATCAGTCCCGACGACCAAGATTTGCGGTACTACAAAGTGGATATTTCGACCCTCAAAAGCTATTTAGGCTATAAACCCGAGTTTCCTAACGGCAAATTCTATCAAGATTTGAAAGAAATCGCCAATCGGTTGAACAAACAACCGATTGAAATTCGCCCCGACCCACAACGTATAATTACCGCTTATTTCATTTCTTCGTATGAATTGAACCACAAAACGGGTGAAATTACTTTTGAAATTTCGGGTCAATTAAAGCCTTTTTTGCTCCAATTGAAGAACAATTTTACTTCCGTTCAACTTGAAAATATTCCGCGCTTGTCAAGCGGTTATTCCATCCGCTTGTACGAAATTTTGTACCAATACAAATTTATTGGCAAACGTGCTTTTGATAATATCGACCGATTGCAGCAAATGTTGGGGTCTTCTTACGGCAAATACAGCCATTTTAAAGCGCGTGTTTTGGAATTCGCCAAAAAAGACATCACAAAAAATACAAATATTACATTCGACTACGAAGAAATAAAAACGGGAAAAAAAGTAACCAAATTGGTCTTTCACATTAAAGACAACGCGCCCGCTGCCGAAAAAGTCGTGGAAGGTCAATTAACCTTTTCCACAGCCCAAAATACTGAGGGGTCCCTTGAAAATGAGGACACGAGTTTGGCGGGTGTTTTGAAAAGTTTGAGCATCAATACCACCAAGATGAACGAATACTTAAAATTGGGTTTTGACATCATCAAAGATGAAAAAAAGAGGGTAGGGGCGACGATAAGATGTGGCAATATTGAGGCTTACTATAACGAAAAGATAGCACTTCTGCGCCGTTCAAAACCCGAAATGGACAATCCGACGGGTTTTTTTATCAAAGCATTGCAGGAAGATTGGATGAGTGCAAAAGCCACAAAAGAGGAGGAAACGCAAAAAACGACAAAGGTAAATCGAGATAAACACGTGCATATCAAGCAGTTAGAAAGGAAAATTGAGTTGGCTCAAAAGCAATACGCGGCACTGCAAGTCCCGATTTTTGAAAAACTGGCTGCCCAAGAAGACACATTTGCGGCGGCTTACAACGCGGTTTTATCAGAATTTGAAGAAGGGACGTATTTTTCAAGAACCATCAAAGGCATGGCAACGCCGCAAATCGCTTATCGAGATTCTGTGGCATTGAACAGCATGATGGGTGGCTATTTTTTGAAAAATTATCCTGCGGCATTTGAAGGGATTCAAACGGTTGTTGAGGCACTTAACGCCATGAAAACGGCATTAAGTGGTCTTAAAGCGTAGAAATTTTAGATTTTTTAACGAAAATCTTAATTAAAATATTCCGAGTGTCGAGAGGCGTTCGGATTTTTTTTTGTCGTGTTTACAGCCATTTTTAGGCTCTATACTGAGGGGTCCTATTTTTAGGAAAACAGAGAGGAAAAATGGGCGTTTTTTACTCAGTTGAGTGGCTAAGAAATGGCAATGATTGACCGATTTGACCCCTTTTTTTTAAATTATTGCAACGCAGCATATCATTTTGGATGTCTAATTTTGCGCTTAGAAATTACGTCATTTAGTAACGTTTGAAAAAAAAAGACCCCTCAGTATAAATGCCTTTTTGACGCTTTTTAGCATGAATTTTATCGAATTTTACGAATTTTAACGACGTTATAATTCATGTAATTTGTTATAATTCATGTTGCGCTAAAGTAGTTGTAAATATGGTTAAATGATTGAACGAATTACCCCCTTTTTTGAGCGACGCAGCAAAGCCAACCAGTCCATTATGTCTAATTTTACGCCAAACGATTTGGCAAAAC
>JAYUKJ010000528.1:0-1070 GCA_043764555.1 Saprospiraceae bacterium | reverse complement strand
GACACGATACGCACGTGGCTATTTTGATGGGAACGGCGGAAATTATGGCTAAAATGCGCGCAGAACTCGCAGGAACCTTCGTTTTTATCTTTCAACCTTCGGAAGAAGGCGCCCCGACGGGTGAACTCGGCGGCGCGGGAGAAATGATAAAAGAAGGTGTTTTGGACAATCCGAAAGTGGAAACAATTTTTGGTTTGCACGTCAATTCGCAGACCGAAGTGGGGACTTTGCGCTTCCGTTCGGGCGGCACAATGGCAAGCAGCGACCGTCTTTATATTGCGATAAAAGGTAAGCAAACGCACGGCGCGAACCCGTGGGACGGCGTTGACCCGATTGTGACGGGTGCGCAAATTATCATGGGTTTGCAGACGGTTGTGAGCCGCATGACGCCGTTGAATCAGTCGGCGGCAGTCGTGACAATCGGGATGTTTCAAGCGGGAAATCGGGAAAATATTATTCCCGAAGAAGCCAAATTGATGGGAACAATTCGGTGTTTAGACCCTAAAATCCAGTTGCAAATGCACGAAAATATCCGAAAAGTCGTGAAAGGCATTGCAGAATCGGCGGGTGCAACGGCGGAAGTGAAAATTGAATTGGGCAATCCCGTGACGTATAACAATCCTGAATTGACAAAAAAAATGTTGCCGTCACTCGAAGACGCAGCGGGTGGCGAAAACAACGTTCGCGTGACGGTTCCGGCAACGGGTGCGGAGGATTTTGCAAAATATCAAGAGAAAATTCCGGGTTTCTTTTTCTTTCTCGGCGGTATGTCGAAAGGAAAAACGGCGGCGGAAGTTGCGCCGCACCATACGCCCGATTTTTTCATCGACGAAGCTGGTTTCACGCTTGGTATGAAGGCTTTTTGTCATTTGGTTGTGGATTACGCGGCGAAAAAATAGTTAACACGCACCACATTGATTTTGTATGCACCACAGAGGCATCAAGTCCATAAAGATTTTTCACTAAGAAACTTTGTGAACTTTGTGTCTTTGCGGTGCATTTTCATTAACTTTTTTTATGAATAAATTAAAATTGGACGAACTTAACCGCTTATCGGTTAAAGATTTTAT
>JAYUKJ010000527.1:0-12873 GCA_043764555.1 Saprospiraceae bacterium | reverse complement strand
TTTGGAATTTGGAATTTGGAATCTGGAATCTGGAATTTGAAATCTGAAAGTCATTTTATCTCTTCATAATCCGTCAATTCGGACTCGATTTGCTTGTCTTTTTTAGGTTTTTTGTCATAAAAATGGCGGTGTTCCACAACCACTTTTGGTTGCATAAATACGCGATAAATGACCGCTAAAATGGCTAAATAAAATAGAAATTTCATTTGAAAATGCGTTTTAATTTCCTAAAACGTCGGCGAGGTTTCAAACCTCGCCGACGTTAAAGACGTTAATTTTTAATTTTTAATTTAGCATTATCTTCTTCGATAATATGGTCTAAAACTTCCGTTAATTGCTTGGCGTCAATGCTTTTTGAGCGGATGTGTTTTTCTTCATCCAAAACGTAAACTTGCGGCGTTGTTTCCACATTGTACAGCGTTTTGTAGCGTGAAATCATGTACGGGTCAACCGTCGTTATGAAGTCGCCGAAGCCTTTTTCTTTCATATATTTCCAACATTCAGGCATTTTATCGGGTCCTGCGTAAGTGCAAACCGCCATGACTTTGACGTCAATTTTTTTCTCTTTTGCTTTCTGCAAAAACTCAACTAAAACTGGCGATTGCTTTTGGCAATGACCACAATCGGGCGCAAAAAAGTATAAAACGGTGTATTTTGATTTAATATCCGACACCGAAATCGTCGAATTGTCCTCCTTAAATGTCTTAATATCAGGCGCTGTTTTGCCAATTAAAATCGGAAACAATCGGTTCGCTTGGTCAACGAGTTTCAATTTGTTGTCCTTTGGAATAAACGAGTCCGTTACGCCCGTTTCGATGTATTTTTTCGTCAAATTCACGTGAATAGCGTCAAAACCAACGACATTTGACTTGATGTATTTGTTCAAATATTGAATAAAATAGAACTGAAATGCCTCTTTATTGGGTTTCAATAAGTCCAAAACATGGTTGAGTGACTCGCTGATTGAGTCGGGATGTTGCGGCGTCAATTTGTCCAAATACCCATCAATGCGTTGTGCCAAAACGGGCGTCCGCAAAAGCGCGGGATTGCCCATCTCAAAATTGTCGAAATAGTGCGTTTTGTAGTGTACATAACGTGCATATTCATTTTTTTCTTTATCCGTTATTTCTGGAAACATCGGCGTTTCAATTTCAATTGCCGTTTTAATCAGCATCGCTGAAATGGATTTTGGGTTCGTTTTAACCAAATCTGCTTGGTATGCCCGCACTTCTTTGTCCAAAAGTTCCAATTTTTTGCTGCCTGCAATTGAGTCTCGTTTGCGCAACTCGCCCGCTGCTTCGGCTTCTCCGCGTTTTTTAGAGAGAAATTGCATATAATTGTAGAACAAATCGTTGTCTTTGGAACCCGTAAATTTCGATTTTCCGTAGAAATCGAGCGTGCTTGTGGTTAACGAAAAATGCTGTTCGTCGGCAGGCACCATAATTTGAAAATAGCTGTTTTCGGGCGGCGTGACGACGAGATAAACGCCCGCTTCCAATTTTTTCTTAGGTTTTTGGAACGTGAAAACCCCCGTTTTTTTGTCCAAAATCGCCGTATCGCAGATGAAAGTTTGATTTCCGAGGTGATAACCGAGGAAAATCGTGTCTTTGTCAAATTCCGTAATCCGAACTTTGATGTTGTAGCCGTCGGCAACGGGTGCGTGTGCGAGGACGGTTGTCCGCATGATAAAAATCGCGATGCCCGTGAGCAAAAGTTTAAACCAATCGTTTTTCATTGTCTTGAAAATATAAAAATGTTAAATGTTCAAAAAATGCTAAAAATCACTATTTATACTGAGGGGTCCCTCTTGAATGTTTAGACGCCACAAAAGTCAAAAGTTTCGCGCAATAATGCACGTTTTTAAATTTTAATTAACTTTCGGAAGCCAAAATTTGTTGCATTAAAGACGCCGCTAAAGCGCATTTCGCTGTAAATTTAAGTTAAACGTTTTTTCTGACGTAAAAATCTGTCAAAACTGTTAAGGATGTTAACTAATTCGTTCTACATTTAGCCTCATTATAGGGTATGTCTTGTTACACTTTATGGTAAAATTTGAAATTATTCCAATTCAAAGACCCCTCGGTATAAAGCTGTTTTTAACGATTTTCTAAATTTAAAATGTTCTAAAATGAAAAAACTAACGCTTTTTTTATGCCTATTTTGCTGCGCCATCAATACCACGAATGCTCAAAATACCGCCGCCGATTTGAAAGAAATGCTGTCGTGGTTCACGGGAGAATTTGACAATTTCCAACAAGTTTGGCAGGAAAAAGAAGACAAAATCGCGGATTCTCTACGTCACGAACACATTCATTCCATCTTTTTACCCGTCGCAATGCCCGCGCTTGGCGCCCACGTTTTTTTTGTAAAACAATACATGGACGGCGACACGGACAAGATTTATCGGCTGCGTGTCTATACTTTTTCGGAGGACAAAACCGACAATGCGATTCGCCTGGACATTTACACGTTCAAAGAAAAAAGCGACGAAACGACGTTCAAAAACGCCAACAAGGACCCCTCAGTATTGGCGGCTTTGGGACCTCAAAATTTCACTTCCATGACGGGTTGTGGCGTGTTTTGGCGCAAAGAAGGCGGTGCTTTCATCGGTTCAATGAAGGAAAAAGCGTGCAATTTCCTCTCAAAAAGAAGCGGAAAAAGGATTTTTGTCACCGATTCGCTGCGCCTTACGCCCGACCAAATTTGGATTCGCGACGAAGCGTATGACGAGGCAGGCGGCTATGTTTTTGGGCATAAAGCCAAAATTCCCCACAAATTGGTTCGTTGCCGCGCCTTCAAAGGCTGGTTTGCGATTCGTCAAGAAGGCGGCAAAGAGGAGAAATACGATTTTGTTGGCAACTTAAATGTCCATGACCAAGGTTGGCGCAAACGCGTCATACGTCCCGACGGCACACCGACGCCTTACACCGTAGAATTGTCGCAAGTGATTTTTGAAAAACGCGTAAATGTGATGAAATTAGCGATTTACGAAGAAGGCACTGAGCGAGCAATCACTTACAATTGGACCAACCCAGAAGCGGAAAGAATTGGCATTAATTTGCGCTATTTGCAAGTCGGTTTGACGCTGATTAAAGACGATTTAAAAGATAAGAACAATAAGAAATAATTAAAAAATAAGGCATTTTTGTTTTTCAATAAATTTTAATTAAACAATATAAAATTTTGTCAAATAAAAGTGAACGCAAAATTTTATTCTGAATTTAAATTTTAAAACATTTTGTAACAAAATTTTATATTGTTTGATTTAGTATTTACAAAAGGTTTCCAAGACGAATTATAGCGCATTTTACGCATTACACGCATTTTTTTTTAATGATAATGCTTTAGATGAAAATAAAAGCGAAATTCGTTCAATTTATAGCTTAAAGAAATTCGTGTATTGCGTAAAATTCGCCATAATTCGTGTTAAAATCTGTGTCGAATAAACGCGTATTGCGCTATTCTTTTTACCCGTTTTTTTCCTTCAATTCAACAAGTTTCGCATCAATCGCCTTTTGCGTTTTTGCCAACAATTGTTCCCAATTTGCCTCCAAAATTGGCGCGCCAAAATCAACCCAAACGTTCATTTTGCGCTTACCAAATGTGTTCAAAAAATGCGCAGCAAACGACTCTTTTCCGCCCCACGAATCTTCGGGGTCGCCGTAGAAAAGCGTTATTGGCACCACCAAAATACCCAATTCCGAAGCCACTTGAAAGGCACTTGCGCGGAAAGGCAGCGTCAAAAGGTCGCTACTTGTCGTGCCTTCGGGGTAAATCAGCAACGGGTCGCCCGCTTTCAAGCCTTCGCGGATGGCGGTTCGGGTGTCCGCGCGGCTTTGTTTATTTTCTCTTTTCACATATAAAACACCCGTTATTCGTGCGCCCCAACCGATGAGTGGCCAATTGGCAACTTCGGCTTTCGCAACGGGTAAAAAAGCGACCGAACACGCCGAGATAATCGGGTCAGCATAGCTTCGGTGATTGCTAATAAACAGAAAATTGCCGTCCGTCGGGGTGCCAGATGTGTGAATTTTGATGTTCAAAAACCAGACAATATGCCGCGCAATGCGTTGCCGTTGCCGCAGTGTCCAAGCCAATTTTTTCTTAAAAAAAACGACACCAATAATAATTGGCACCAAATGCACAGCGACGATAAAACCAATGCCAAATGCGCGAAATACGCCGCGTAATGAGTTGAAAATAGCCAAAATAAATAATATGATTTGAGTGAATTATTTAAAAGAATGAATGCTTAGTTTTGATTAGAATTTAATAAAAAAAACAGTTGAAAATTAATAAAAAAAGACTAAGATACTGAGGGGTCCTAAATGTAGATTTAATTCTAAAAGTAATTAAATAGCGCATTGGTTTTTAATTATTTTCGTAATTACTTAGCCATGAACGTAGCGCGACTTTCAAGTCGCGATTTATACATTCACACGTTCAAAATGACAAATTTTGTGCTTTGTTTGACGGCTTACACGACTTGAAAGTCGCGTTACGTTCACTACCTAAGTAATTACTTATTTTCCTTAATCTTTTTTGATTTTCACGTTAGAATAGCCCCCCTCAGTATTTTTACAAAAAATTGTAAACAGTTGACAACCAACAACTTAATCGCTTATTTTTTTTAAGATTAAAGCCATTTGCGCATTTTTATAAAAAAGAATTTAGCTTTGCCGCACATTATTAATGGCTCATAAAAACCATTGCTTTTTTATTGAAATCAACTAATAAAAAAGCGTTTTGTAATGTATTTTTTTTCAGAATTAATCGCTAAAAATGAAAGCATTTTGAGCTCAATTGGTTCACAATTAATGGGTTTAAAAACTAAAAAAATAGGACAATGAATAAAGGGAAAATAACGTCTTTGATTAGACAATTAGGCTTGATGCACCGCATTGATAAGTTGAAATTTTACGCCGATAAAATAAAAAATCGCTCAAAGAATAAGCGCTTTTTGGAACGAAACCCGACGGTTGTTTTGCCGCCCGATTACTTGATTTATGAGTCTTTTCAATTGGATTATGAAAAATATTTTATCGGTGGAAAAGAAAGCGCGGTTTGGCTGAAAGAGGAATTGAGCGCTTTTATTGACATCAAAAATCTGCGAATTTTAGATTGGGGTTGCGGACCGTCGCGCATTTTGAGGCATTTGCCCGAAGTTTTTGGCAACAATTGCACGTTTTTTGGCGTCGATTACAACGCCCGAAGTATTGAATGGGGACAGAGAAATCTTGCGGGTATTTCTTTTTCAAAAAACACGATTAACCCGCCTTTGCCGTTCAAGGACGCCGATTTTGACGTGATTTATGGCATTTCTATTTTTACGCATTTATCCGAAGCCAATCATCCGCTTTGGTTTGATGAACTGAATCGCGCCCTAAAACGCGGCGGCATTTTGCTTCTGACAACGCAAGGCGACGCTTACAAAGCGATTATGACAGATAAAGAAAAAGCCGCATTTGAAAACAATCAATTGGTCATTAGGGACAATGTGGTGGAAGGACACCGCGTCTTTTCGGCGTTTCAACCGCCGATTTTCATAAAAAAGCTGTTTGAAAGCCATTGCGACGTTCTTTTGCACGACGCTGGGAAATCAGAGTCTTGGGGCATCAATCAAGACACGTGGATTCTTAGAAAGAAGTGATGAATAATTTGAAAATTATGATTTTACACGTATCTAAAATTCATAAATTGAATTTTAGGGACCCCTCAGTATTTTAAGCAAAATGGACTTACAAACAGCGCGTTTGTAAGTCCATTTTATTTTCACCTCAACTGTAACTTATTGATTAGCGCGCTTTTGTGATTGTGCCGTTTACTATGCGTTGACCAGTGACGATTAAATTTACATTTTACAAATTTTCTTACTGTGGTATTTGTTATTGATTTGGTAGGTTAACACGTAGAAACCTTTAGGAAAAGCGTGCATATCGATTGTTTTAATGTTCTCTCCGTCTTTTGATTGATACATCAACTTTCCCGTAATGTCAAAGAGTCGAAATATCGGCATTATACTGAGGGGTCCTTCTATTGTCAATGCATCTTCAACGGGATTGGGATAAGCAACAATATCGAGTGCATTATTTGGTTCTTTCATAGCCGTTAAATCGTATTTTAATTTTATAACAGCCAAATCATTTGACCCCTTGTTACGTAAAAATGTGCCATCAGAAGAAGCGGAGAACCCAACGACTATAAGATTTCCTTGCCTATCAATTGCACTTGCAAATGCTTGGTCTTCTTTAGTACCGCCATAGCAATTGGCGTTTTTAACATTGCCTACACTATCGGTGCGTACAACCCAAAAATCTAAATTACCGTGGTTACCACTTATGTCCAAGTCAATTGACTGCGTGTAACCACTGATTACTAAATCTCCATTGGAAAAAGCCTGTACGCTTTTTGCAACATCCGCCTCCGACCCACCAATGTACTTTGACCATAACCGATTGCCCGTAGTGTCCGATTTAGTGATGAGAAAATCCCAAGAATAACCTACCATACTCGTTGGTCTCACAACCAGTTTCATCCCTACTGAAACGATACTCTTTTTGCTCATATTGAGTCCATAAAAGTATTTTAGACCTAAAGATTCGTTAGGATAACCCAAAGATTTCTTCCAAATAACACTGCCCGATGAATCCATTTTGACTGAAAAATCACCCAATGCACCGACCATATCACCGTCTTGAGAATCTGTAGTTGCGGCAATGGCAAAAGTTCTGTCGTCAATATTGGTTAATTGTGCTAATAAATCATCTTTTGAACCACCCAATCGTTTTTTCCAGACGATATTCCCTTGGCTACTTAGTTTTAAAATCCACATATCGTAGAGACCTGAATTTTCAGCGAAATCGCCATCTTTAGAATTGGAATAGCCACCCATAATGTAATCGCCATTCTGCGTTTGGAAGACACTCCAAAGACTTTCATCACCTGAACCACCAATCGTTTTTTGCCATTGAATAGTGCCAATACTGTCAATTTTAATCACCCAAGCATCACTTTTACCTTTGTTTACGGCAACATCTCCATCTGATGATCCTGTAGATCCGACCATTATGAAGCCGTTATCAAGCGTTTGAATAACGGCATACATTCCTTCACCACCATTACCACCATAATTTTTTTTCCACAGAACATTACCATTTTCATCAAGTTTCAATAGCCATACATCGGATAGAAGCCCTCGACGAATGCTGTCAACATCCCCGTCAGAAGACCAAGAAAGTCCCGCTACCAAATACTTATTGTCTTTCGTGACAACTACAGCATTAGCATAATCCTGCTTACTTCCCCCATACGTTTTCGCCCAAACAAGCGTCGGATTTTGAGCCACAAGAGCGTCTGAAAAAAGAAAAAAGAGCAGAAGAACAAGGAGCATTTTTGTTGTCATGATGAATTGATTTTAAATTAGTTAAAAAATAAATTTACATTGAATACAATATCTCAGAAGTAAAGCGTGAAAGACAAATCAAAAAAAAGGGAAAAAGAAGTGAGACGATTTAGGATTACATACAATCCGTGGTAATAACGATTTCAGATTAATTTACAAGACTGCTTTATGGTTAAAATTTTCTATCGTTAAATGCTGCATTATCTAATATTGACGCAAAAATATGCGTCAATATTGATTTCAAAGACTTTAGATAAGGGTAATTTTGGCAATTTTATTTATCAAATACAAATTATTTTCAGTGCGTTTATTTTTAATATTTGTAAAAATTCAATGCTTCTAAAGAATAGTTCACGCCTTTATTTTTTTTTTTGAGACCCCTCAGTACTTTAACGCCAAACGGCTGTAAATCAACGATTTACAGCCGTTTAGCGTTCAAATACTGAGGGGGTCCTAAAAAACTAAGGGCGCCTTTTCGATGCCAAATAATTCAATAAATCTTTATGTGAAGTTGCCCAACGTTTGGCATTTTCATCGGTCAAGCGCACACCGTTTAGGTAAGGCACAACGACCGCTTCGCGTATATTTAATTTCAATAATTCGATGCGCATTTTTTCCGCCGATGCATATTCTGAATGCAAACCGACGGCGTAGGAATAGCTGCCGTCCGACGGGTTTAATTCCATCATGGCGTCGCCGTTTTTGGTCAAAATTTCGTTGTCATAAATGCGTTTTGTTGTCAAAATATGCACTTTATAACTCAATCCTGTGCTGTGTTTTTTCAATTTATCACCCGCCGTATTGACCATAAATTCAGAAACTGCGGGCGCATTGTATTTTATTTTAATCGGTGCAGGCGGCGTTGCCAAATCAACGAGCGCCAAATCGATGCGTTTATTGAGCTTTTCGCCCGCCGCGTTTACTTGTCCGTTGATGCTCGTTTGCGCAATCGGGTATTCGCTACCGACGGATTTTACAACAATTTGTTCTGCCGATAAACCATTGTTAATCAAATACTTAGAAATGGCTTCCACGCGTTTCATCGTGAAATAAAGGTCAAAATTTGCTTTTTCACCTTCGGCACAATTGGCTGTCAAAACGACTTTTAACGTCGGAAACTGCTTGGCGGTATTCAAAAGCACGCGCACTTGCATCAGATTTGCCCCCCTCAGTAAATCTTCATCCGAGTCGTAAAAAATGGGCGCAAGGGTCAATTCCGTCGTTTTTATTTCCTTCGCTTTCGCACTATCACGCTCCGCTCTAAATTTTTCTACCATATGAAAACTAAGTGGATTCGACACATTTTGAACCCGTTGTTGCGCTTTAAACAAGGCGCTGTAAATGTCGCGACCGCCAAAACTTTCCTTCCGATTGGAACAAAAATAGCCACCTAAACCGTCGGGTGAAAGCCGAAAATACATATCATCACCGGGCGAATTTATCGGTTTTCCAAGATTTTCCGCAGGCGTAAACCGCAAGCTGTCTTCGTCAAAAGTCGATTTAAAGATGTCATAACCGCCCATTGACGCCGTGGAATTCGACGAAAAATAGAGCGTTCTGCCATCTTTTGCCAAATAAGGTGCGGTTTCGTCGTAAGATGTGTTGACGCCTTTCCCAAGATTTTTAGGTGCCGACCAGCCGTCATTTTGTTTAATCGAGTAGTACAAATCCAAACCGCCGACCCCCTCAGTAAGTCGCGCCGCGAAGACTAAAATCGAGTCGTTGAAAAAATACAACGAATTGTCCCCATTTTCAGGCTTCATCGGCGAGACGAGTTTTGGATTGGCAACCGTGCGTGTTTCCTCATTCGCTCGGAAAGTGTCCACGATAATATCGCCGCTGTAACCATTGACGCTGCGGTAAAAAATGAGCGTTTTGCCACCGTTTACGATGTCGAGCAGCAGCTCGTGATGTGGCGTATTGATGAGTTCACTTTCGAGGCGTTTTGGCGTTTTCCAATCCGTTCCGTCAATTTCTGTATAATAAATATCCGTAAAGTAATAGCCATTTTTGGCATCGGGCAAGCAGTAAGAATTGCGCAAGCCGCCCGCCGCGTCGTCCCGCGTTGCGGAAAAATAGACGCGGTCGTCGAAAGTCGGACTTTGAAGCGGCGCAAACTCATCAAAACGCGTGTTGACGGCTTCACCTAAATTTTCGACCAAAGCCAATTCAGGTTGTAAAATGATTTTCAAACCCGTCGCACAGCGCTGAATGTCGCCGATAACGCGGCGGCGCTCGGGGTTTTTGTCCTCCGTTGCTGCCAAAAATTTCTTATATGTTTTGATGGCTTCTTTGAAATTCATTTCGGCGTGGGCAATGCGCCCCAAGCCTAAAATGATGGCGGGTTCCACCTTTTTTCCGCTTGAAGCGGTCGCGGCTTGAAGGTATTGCTTCGCCAAATTCAACTTATTGAGCTGAAAAGCGGTGATGCCAAGCGCGGTTTCGACCAAAACGTCGCCCGTTTTTTGCTCTTCGTAGCGACTCAATAGGTCGAAGGCTTCGCCGAACTTACCCCGTTCGTAAAAGTTTAAACCTTCTTCTTTGAGCTTCGCAAGTGGTTGTGCAGCTGTTTTTTGTAAGCAAAACAGGAAAATAAGCGGAATGTAACGGCTGATTTTCATCATTGTTTTTGTCGGTAAAATACCCTTCGTTTTCGGAACGAATCGTATTTTTTCTTAAAGTTTATGGATGCAGTGTGTTCCCTAAGTATTGTTGCTTGATTGTTGAGGGTGAAAAAAGGACTCCTCAGTATTTTCATTGGAAAAAAGCGTTGGACATTTCAAATTTAGTAATTTTTTCTGATTACACCATTGGAAACGTCCAATTTTCTAAATATATTTTTAAACGTAACGCGATTTTTTACTCGTAAATGACTGCGAATAAAATGTCTTCCTAATTTTACTGACACGCTTCGCGACTTAAAAGTCGCGTTACATCAAATCGGTCGATTCACGTCAAATTGTTCCAAATAATCGCCGACGCGGCGTAAAAATGAACCGCCGAGTGCGCCATCAACGATGCGGTGGTCGTAACTCAACGACAAAAACATCATCTGTCGAACGGCAATAACATCGCCAAATTCTGTTTCTAAAACGGCGGGTTTTTTCTTAATCGCGCCCGTTGCCATAATCGCCACTTGCGGCTGATTGATAATCGGCGTTCCCATCACGTTGCCAAAACCGCCGACGTTCGTGAGCGTAAATGTGCCGCCTTGCGTTTCTTCAGGCTTCAATTTGTTGCCACGCGCGCGATTTGCAAGGTCGTTGACGGCTTTTGATAAGCCAACTAAATTCAAATTATCGGCGTTTCGGATAACGGGAACAATCAAATTTCCCGAAGGCAAAGCGGCCGCCATGCCGATATTCAAATCTTTTTTTATGAAAATCTGAGTCCCTTTTACGCTTGAATTGACCAAAGGAAAATCACGCAAAGCGCGGCAAACGGCTTCAATAAAAATGGGCGTAAATGTAATGTTTTCACCGTGTTTCTTCTGAAATTCACCTTTCACACGGTTGCGCCAGTTGACAAGGTTCGTCACATCGACTTCCACGAATGACGTAACGTGCGCCGACGTTTGCAAAGAATCCATCATATGCTTGGCAATTACTTGCCGCATTCTGTCCATTTCGATGATTTCTACACCGCCTGAAACCGACGTTGCGACTTGCGAAACCGTCGCTTGTGGCGCCGATACTGAGGGGTCTTGTTCGGACGGCATCATCGGAACGGCAAAAGTGGACACCGCAACGGGTGTTCCACCGATTTTTCGATTGTCAACCAACGCCAAAATATCCGTTTTCGTCACGCGTCCGCTCGCACCACTGCCCGAAATTGCTTCCAATTCAGGTACCGAAATGCCTTCTTGCTTCGCAATTGTGCGCACAAGGGGCGAATAAAAACGCCCGCCGTCACTCGCTTTTGGCAACTCTGTCGTTAATCCAGCCGTTAATTCTGCAATCGCAATAGGTTCCGCTTTGGGCACAATCGACGCGCCGTTTTGGCTCGTTTTTGCTGCCGAAGCACTGCCATTTTGCGATTTTTCAGCCATCAAAACGTCCATTTTAGGCGCTGATACTGAGGGGTCTCTTTTTTCTTCAACCGTTGCTTCCGTCGCAATCATCGCAATCACTTTACCGACTGCAACGACGTCATTTTCGGCAAAAAGCAACTCAGAAATCACACCACTCACGGGTGAAGGCACTTCCGAATCCACTTTATCCGTCGCAATCTCCAAGATTGTCTCGTCCTGTTCGACGCGGTCGCCGACTTTTTTATGCCATTTCAGAATGGTCGCTTCTATAATACTTTCACCCATTTTGGGCATCACGAGTTCGACTTTCGACATCTGTTTTGCTTTAAATTAAATTTAAAAATTGGTTGTATTTGGTAGTGATTAACACCTTTTTCATTTTTTTAAATAATCTGCAGATAGATATTCAGCCAATTTATTGTCGGCTCTATTCAGAATGAAAACTTTGGGCGTTAACCACGATAATTTCTCTTTCAACAATTTCACACCATTATAGTTAGCGAATTTGAATTGATTTGAAAATTCGCCTTCACACCATAAAATGACGTAAACATCTTTCTTCAAATGCCCTAAAAGACTGAAATAATCTCTAAAAAACGCGCTATTTTCGGTTCCTGATGTCCGATTTGCGCCAACAATTGCGGCAATTGTGTCGCGTACTTTAGTGGCGACTTCGGTTGCTAATTGTCCCGTAACAACGCGGTCGCTATTTTCAATTTCGTGGTCTCTAAAATCTTTAACTTCGATTAAAATCAAGTTTTTTGTTCCAAAATACCAATAAAATCAACGGCTTTTGCGCCAATTGTGGCATCATGGACCTTCCGATATTCTGCCAATTTAGGCGCGCCTTTTCCATCTCTTTCATCATATTTTAGAACGCCCGACCAATTGCCTTTGAACCTAAATAACAAATTGTCTTCTTGAATTTCCATTATATTTTGATGCTTTGATTAAAAAAACTGCCTTCCAAATCGTACAATGCCGAATATTCATCCAACAAAACGTTGTTTTGAATCCCCGCAATTGTGTTGGCCGATTCGATTTTTATCCCATTTTCGGTCTTATAAAATGAGAAAAATGTCATTGCAGGTGCGTCCGTAACTTCTTGATACTCAGCATGACTCGACAAATAATGCGTCAATAAATAATCATGCGTTGCCACGAATATCTGAACGCCTTGATGCGCCAAACTCATCAAAAAATCGGCAACGAGGCGAATGTATTTGGGATTCAAATTCACTTCGGGTTCGTCCCAAAACAGAATCGTTTCTTTTGTCAAAGAGCCGTTGCGGATGAGATAAATCATTTGCCCCAATTTTTTGATGCCTTCTGCGGCAAGCGGTGCGGCAACTTTTCGATTGTTGTCATTTTTAAAAACGATGTAAAATTTATCGTTTTCCATCATGACTTTGATATTCAATTCTTTTTCAATAATAGCCGA
>JAYUKJ010000526.1:0-1072 GCA_043764555.1 Saprospiraceae bacterium | reverse complement strand
TTTTTGCCGTAATCCACACGGAATCATTGAGTTTTGCATTAGATGTAGATGTTATATTTGAGATAATGGGCGTTGCGGCAGTCATCACCGCGAGCGTGTCCAAATACTTCATTTTATTGGTCATCAAGCTCACAATCCCCGCCACATTGCCTTGCCCGGGACCGCCCGCACCGCCGACGCCACCGATGTAAAGATTGGATTTGAATTGGGCATACGTATAAAATTTATTAACATCTGATTGCACCGAAGCGTCAATTAATTGCTGCATTTGCAAAGCGCGGGTCAAATATTTACCCGTTTTAAATGCCTCTTTCACCATCGTCCGAATGTGGGCAATATACATTTTTTTAAAGCGCGGATTGTTCGCAAACAGCTTAGAAATCAACGGTTTTGCGGCGTTTGCTTCGTGCGTAAAAGGATTCAATTTCGCAAGCGTCAAAGAGTCGGTCGGTGTACCGCCGCCGCCGCCCGCGCCAATATTTGTGAAAGAGCCAAAAGACATATTCAAATCCCAAATAATGGGACAAAAGCGCCGATTATCGTCGCGCCAGAGGTAATAATTTTGCGTAAAACCGCCCGTATAACTGTCCAAATTGACAAACAAAATGTTAAACGCGTGCATCCAAAGGGCGCGGTCAACGTCCAAAATCTTCTCAATTTCGGCGGGTTTATTGTTCAACGTATCAATAAAATGAACCAATTCTTTCCAACCGTAAGTTGAATTAATTTCGTAAGATTTTTGATAAGCCGTCGAATCCAAACCCACATAAACCAACGACGGACTACCGCCCTGCATCAGCGGTGCATTGCCTTTTACGAAGGTATTATTGCCCGATTCGGAGAAAAAACGGCGCTTTCCGAAACTTTTTGTAACCGCTTCGGTGTTCGTGTAAAGCCCTTGCAAGGTGTCATTGACATAGACATTTGCAAAATTGGCACGCGGCAAATCGGCGTAAGATTGCATCAATTCATAGCTCAAAGCCTCGCGCACGAAGGACGGGTCGGCAAAAACGTTGGACAATTTAATGTCCTTGTAGCCTTGATAATTTTGCTCTTTCACATTGTCCAATTC
>JAYUKJ010000525.1:0-3623 GCA_043764555.1 Saprospiraceae bacterium | reverse complement strand
GGTTTATCAAAGCAGATTTAAAGTAAGTTTATCCCAAAAAACAAGTGTATCTTTGTAAAAAAATATTGAAAAATGGCTTTTACAAAAAAATATAAAGGATTGGGCGATGTCATTTTAGCCTACGATCTGCAATATCAAAAAATGTCTTTTAAGATAACTGTAAAAAAGGCAGCTCCCCGCAAATTTGCAAAAGACCTTGAATTTGACATGAAAGAAATCCCTTTCGATGCCTCCGAAGCGACGCTGCGAGAGGTTATTATCTTTCCGATTTTAAAAGAAACTTGGAAGCCGTTTAGTAACTATTTGACATTGTGGGGGCATAAAGCGATTGAAGCGGATGATATTTTGTCGGGTATTCCTGATTATGTCATCGCTAAGAGGTCACATCATGGTAATATTGTTTTTGAAAAACCTTTTGCTGCGGTTGTCGAAGCCAAAATGGATGATTTTACAGGTGGCTGGGCGCAATGTGCCTTAGAAATGCTCGCCATTCAAAAACTGAACAACGACCCAGAATTGACTGTCTTTGGTATGGTTACAAATGGTGAAACATGGCAGTTTGCCAAATTGCACAATAAAGATTTTACGGAGTTTTCCGAAATTTTTATCCTTCGGAACCTTAACGAGTTATTTTCTGTGCTAACGACCATTTTCGATTTTTATAAAAACTATTTTTCAAAACAGGATTAATAACGGGACTGTGTGAAATGATAGACATACAACAGTTTTAAAATACTGAGGGGGTGCTTTTCTGCGTGAAAAGCATCCCCTCAGTAATTTTAAAAAGTAGAATGGTCATTTTCTCAATTGGCATATAGTTAAAAATAACTATTGTGGGTTGTTTTTAAGCGGCGTTCCTTTGTACCAAAATTATTGAAAATTATTGAAAATTATTTAAAAAATCATTGAAGATTATGACAATAGCATTGTTTGATGACCACCCGATTATTGTAGACGGATTGCGTGATTATTTTTCTAAAAAAGAAAATGTAGAAGTCGTCGGAACAGCGACGCGAAAAGCCGATGTGATTCGGTTATTAGAATCACAGGACATTGATATTTTGGTATCAGATGTCATTACGGACGAAGAACTGGGATTGGAGCTTTTTGAGGAAATTCAAAGGCGCAATTTTTCCACCAAAGTCATTGTTTACAGCAGTTTGCATGGCGAATTGGTGCATAACTTCTTGTACGAATACGGCGTAATCGGCATCGTCAATAAAAGCAAAGGCTTAGACGAACTGTGGCAATTGGTCGAATTGGCGTATTTGACAACTGAATACAAAAAAAAAAGCGGCAATGGCGCCCTGCCGCCGATGCTTACGCCTAAGGAAAAAGAAATTGCCCGATATTTAGCAAGGGGTTTGTCCGCCAAAGAAATTGCCGCCTTGACAGGAAGCGCGGTCAATACGATTAACAATCAAAAAAACCACCTTTTGGCAAAATTTGAGTGCATGAACGCGACGGAATTGATGTCTAAATTGACAATGATGGGGTATATGAAGCTGTGAGTTTGTTGAAGTAGGATTTTAGATATTTTTAGGATTTAATAGGATTTTTTCACGCGACGGCTACGTAAGTAGTAAGCGTAAAATAATCGACATTTTTTAAAATCTTATAAAACGTTGATTATCAATGTGTTCAGCTTTCCAAAAGTTTAAAACTTTTGGAAAGTTTGTGTCAATTATTTTAGCCTAACTACGTATGTGTCGCATAAAAAAAATCCTATTAAATCCTAAAAATATTTAAAAATCCTACTTCAATAAAACATACTTTTACACCCCTCAGTATTTTGAGGGAAATTTTACTTAAAATAAAAACTGAACGAATGTTACAATCCAAATCAAACCCATTTCTATTCGTAATGCTTATCTTTATTGCCTTTGTTGCGATAAATCCTGCCTGTGCACAAACCAAAATCAATGTAGATAGCTTAGTGCATTTTTGCGATAATTATACTGCCGCTGATACGATAAAATTAAAAGCACTCATCAAAGTATCAGAAGCTTATCAAAGCAAAAATCAACTCAAAGGCATTGCTTATGGCGAAAAAGCCATACAGTTGGCGACGCAGCTCAATAATCCAAACTTACTTGCTGATGCTTATCAAGCAACCGGTAAAAACATGGTACGCAACAGCCGCTATACAGATGCCTTAGTAATGTATGGAAAAGCATTAGAGATTCAAAAAAATGCCAATAATCAGGCGGCAATCGGCAGGATTTACGGTGAGATGGGTGTGCTGTATCGTCGTAACGGAGATATTTCCAATGCGGTGAAAATGTATGAGTTGTGTATGCCATTATTGGAAAAAAACAATCAACAAAAAGAAATTGCAGTAGCCTACAATAATATGGGAACTGTCTATATGAACACTTCTGATTATCTGCTTGCTATCAATTTTCTTCAAAAAGCCATCAGTGTTAATGAAGGAATAGGTGAATTAGAGCTACTCGCCGTCAATTTAAATAATATGGGCTATCTTCAAATTCTACTGTCAGATTACAACGCAGCACTGATTAGTCTGAACAAAGCAGTGGAGATTAATCAAAAATTAGACAATAAGATGTGGGTAGCCATGCACAATGATAATATTGGTTTGGCGTATTTGGGTTTGAGACAATACGACAAAGCCTTAGAGATTCTCCATAAAGCATTGGCGATTAACGAAGAAATTGGGAATAATACCAGTGTGAGCGTCAATTTGAATAATATTGGCAAAGTACAAATTGCACTTGGCAAATATTCCGAAGCCAGCATTGCTCTATTCCGAAGTCTTGAGATAAGTTCAAAAGCGAGTGATCGCTATGATCAGGGTTTGGCTTATTGTCAATTAGGAACAGCCTATGAACAATCCACGGTTGCCTTGAAAGATGGTGCTAATCGTTCGGAACGCCTAAAAAGAGCTATTTTTTATTATCAAAATGCTTTGGACATAAGTGCAATCACAAAAACTATCGAAACTCAAAGTGCTTCGTGGCAAGGTCTGAGTAAGGTTTATAAAGAGCAAGGTTTGTACTCAAAAGCATTTGATGCTTTTGAGAAACATGTCACGCTGAAAGATAGCATTGGCGGTGCAGAAATTAAAAAACAAGTGGCAGTAAAAGAAATTAAATACGAATACGATAAAAAGGAAACTAAATTCAAATATGAGCAGCAACTGACCGCAGGCGAATTGGAAAAACAACAGATTTTGACTTTGCAGCAAGAACAAACCCTAACGCTCAAAGAGCAATCATTAGCCCTTATCAACAAAGATTTGCTGCTTTCCAACAAAGAAAAAGACTTGGCATATTTGGCTTTCCTCAAAGAGCAAGCCGAAAAACAAGAAAAAACACAAGAGCTTTCCCTTTCCGAAGAACGTGAAAAAGGGGCAGTACTTGACTTGAGTTTGAAAAATCTCGAATTGTCGGCACAACAAAAACAGAATCTTTATTGGGGTTTATTGGCGGCTGTGCTGTTTGGCGGCTTAGGTATTTCGCTGTACTTTTATAGCCTTTTGAAAAAGAAAAACACCATAATTACGCAACAAAACGAACTCAATGAACACACAATCGCTATCCTTTCGCACGACATCAAAGAGCCGCTTTTGGGCGTGAAACTGATGCTTAAAAAACTCAACA
>JAYUKJ010000524.1:0-1072 GCA_043764555.1 Saprospiraceae bacterium | reverse complement strand
CCGAAAAACGCCTCGCAACGGGCGGTGCCAATGGGTTTGAATACACACAAGCGCGCAGCAACGTTGACAACGCCGAGCGCGATGTGACGGTTGCCAAGTTCGATTATCTGTTCAAAGTGAAGATTGTCGAGTTTTATCAAGGGAAAAAACTAACGCTCAAGTAAAGTTTGAAGTAAAATGAGGACCCCTCAGTATAAACGCTAAATTTTAACATGAAATCGCGTTTTTGAATCAATTACGAACATTCAATTTTTAATATAAATAGAATCATGGCTCAATTGAACAAAGCTGTAAAGAAAAACAACCGCCTTCCGTGGATTTTAGGTGGCGTCATTGCGGTGCTTTTAGCCGTCGCTTATTTTACCCAATCGGGCAAGAAAACGGGTGAAAAAGTTGCCGTTGACAAAGCAACCAAGCGGACGTTGATGGAAACGGTCTCGGCAAGTGGTCGGATTTTTCCTGAAAAAGAAATTAAAATCAGCTCCGATGTGTCGGGCGAAGTCACGGAGGTTTTGGTCAAAGAAGGCGACTCGGTGCGCGCGGGACAACTGCTTGTGCGCGTGAATGCGGAGATTTACAAAGACCAAGTGACGCGCGGCGAAGCGGGCGTAAGCGTGTCGAAAGCGCAATACGCCAACGCCATGTCGAATGTGGAAGGTATTCGCTCGCGGCAATCACAAGTTGCCGCGCAACGTGAACAAACCAAAGTCCAACTCGACAACAACCTTTTGTCGTTCAAACGGAATGATCAATTGCACCGCGACGGCGTGATTTCAGACGCTGAATTTGAGACAACGCAGGGTCAATTGCGCCAAACCGAAGCAAGTTTGAAGGCGATTGACGCGCAAATTAAATCGGCGGAGAGCGACGTTACTTCTTCAAAGCAAACGGCGGAAGCGGCAGGATTCCAGCTCCAAAGTTCGCAAGCAAGTCTTAAAGAATTGCGGACAAATTTGAATAAAACGTCGATTTATGCGCCCGCAAGTGGTGTTGTGTCGAAGTTGAACGTGGAAAAAGGCGAGCGCGTCGTTGGAACTGCTCAAATGTCGGGAACGGAAATTATGCGCATTGC
>JAYUKJ010000523.1:0-1077 GCA_043764555.1 Saprospiraceae bacterium | reverse complement strand
TTTAACGGCACTCGGCACGGGCATCGCCTTAGGAATGCCCGTTGAGAAGGTGATAAAATCCGTTGAAACGGGCGTCGGTGGCACGCTTGGGCAATTGGCTTTGGTGATTGGTTTTGGCGCAATGCTTGGCGAGCTGTTGGCTGAAAGTGGGGCAATTCAGCGCATTTCCACGCGATTAATCGATTTTTTCGGCGAAAAGTACATTCAGTGGGCGGTTTTGTTGTCGGCTTTTGTGGTCGGCATTCCGATGTTTTTCAACGCCGCTTTTGTCATCCTCATTCCGATTGTTTACAGCCTCGCGAAGACGACAAAACTGCCTTTGTTGTATCTCGGCGTGCCGATGGCCGCGGCTTTATCCGTTACGCACGGCTATTTGCCGCCGCATCCCGGACCGATGGCAATTTGCAAGTTATACAATGCAGATGTTTTTAAAGTGATGATTTTAGGGTTTGTTGTGGCCATTCCTGCGGTCGTTGCGGGCGGCATTTTGACGGGTAATTTTATGAAAAAAATGGACGTTAAAATGCCCGTTTTATTCGATTTAGAATTGAATAAAACGAATGATTTAAGTGGCAACAAAGGGACGTTGCCGACACTTAAAACAGCCGTTTTTGTCGCCTTGTCGCCTTTGATTTTTATGGCAATTGGCAGCATTTTAAAATTATTAACGAGCAATTATGCCTTAATTAACGTCGGCTATTTTTTGGGGGACCCCTCAGTATCGTTGCTCTTGGCGGTCTTTTTGGCGACCTATTTATTGGGCATAAAACAAGGAAAAACGAGCGAACAGTTGGCGGAGTCAATGGGCAACGCCGTCAAACCCGTGGCGATGATTTTATTGATTATCGGCGGCGGCGGGGCGTTCAAACAAGTGTTGATTGACAGCGGCGTTGGGCGTCAAATTGGCGATTCTATGCGTGATTTGCCCGTTTCTCCGCTGATTTTGGCGTGGTTAATCACCGCAACTCTGCGCGTTTGCTTGGGTTCTTCGACCGTTGCGGCTTTGACGGCGGCGGGCATTATGGCGCCGCTTGCCGAGAGTTCGGGCGTGAATCGCGAGTTGTTGACGCTTGCGAC
>JAYUKJ010000522.1:0-1078 GCA_043764555.1 Saprospiraceae bacterium | reverse complement strand
CGTTCGGATTGGCCCCCTCAGTATAAGCGCCTTTTTCGTCGCAATATTTGAACAAAATTTGGTCATTTTCCACCAAACTTGCCAGCGTTGCCGCGTCCGCGTGATAGCGTCCTTCGGCGTGAGCAATCGGAATTGTGAGGACTTGCGACAGGTCTAAGTCAGCCGTTAAAGCCGAGTCTTTCGTAATTGTCTTCAAGAAAACATTTTTGCAAATAAACTTTTGACGCTCATTGCGCAACAAAACACCGGGCAATAAATGCGCTTCGCAAAGGATTTGAAAACCGTTGCAAATGCCAAAAACAAAGCCGCCATTGTTCGCAAATTCGACAACCGCTTGCATAATCGGCGAAAAACGCGCAATCGCACCGCACCGCAAATAGTCGCCGTAACTAAAGCCGCCCGGCAAAATCACGCAGTCAATGCCATCGGGCAGAGCCGCTTCTTTGTGCCAAATTTTCACCGTCGGTTGACCCATAACGGTCTCCAAAACGTGCATCATATCGTCGTCACAATTGGAGCCAGGGAATACTACTACGCCAAATTTCATTGCTTCTAAGTTTTATATTGTGTTGATAATCAATTTTTTATCTAAATTTCTTGCGAAGGTACGAAGAACCCAAAGGTATTTTATTGTGTTGTTCCATTATTTTCTCACATCTTTGCATCAACAATAAAACACAATCAAGAAAGATGAATATTTCTATTCGACTATCCACGTTGGCTGTCCGATTTATCGGGCAGCCAATGCTGCTTTTAGAGATAATTTGTTAAAAAAAATTTGCACTTTAAAATTTTACCCTTATCTTTGCAACAGCAAGTAACTCACTAACAAAGAAATATAAGAGAGACGAATATCTTTTTATTCGACTATTTACGTTGGCTGCTCGATTCGTCGAGTAGCCAATGGTCTTTTCAAACGTAACGCTGCGCCGTTTCCATCGCCTTCACCAACGCCGCATTCTCCTCAGCCGTGCCAACCGTAATCCGCAAACAGCCTTCGCAAAGAACAACATTGTTCCGATTTCGCACCACAACGCCGTTCATTGCCAACCAATTGTACAACTCATTGGGCTGCACA
>JAYUKJ010000521.1:0-1080 GCA_043764555.1 Saprospiraceae bacterium | reverse complement strand
CGATGGCTTACGCCGCGAGTTTGGTGGAAGCCTATTTGCCCAATCCCGCTAAAATCATCAAAGCGGTTAAAGAAGTGATGTACGCACGGGTTTAAGAGAAATGTCAAATTTAAGATGTCAAATTTCAAGGTTCAATAAATTACCTGTGAATGAATGCCTTGCCGAACACTACGTTTTCGCAAGGCATTTTCTTTTTTTTTATTCCAAAGAACCCTCCAAGTTCATCTGGTTGGACAAACGTCGGCGAGGTTTAAAACCTCGCCGACGTTGAATTCGTTGAATAATTGAAAAAGGACCCCTCAGTATAAAGGTCGTTTTCTGCTTATTTGAGCTAAAAAACCATTTTATACTGAGGGGTCTCTTTTTTTAAAACTGCCTTGTCAAATCTTTAAATTCAATTACATTTGCGCCTCAACTTAAAATAATTTATTTTTTTATGGAAGCTAAAAACGGACAAACGAATAACCACGGGACAGGTCACATTATTCAAAGTCTCATCGTCAATTTAATCATCGCGGCTTGCAAAAGTGTAGCTGCCGTTATGACACATTCGGGGGCAATGCTCGCCGAAGCGATTCACTCGTTTGCGGATTGCGCAAATCAAGCACTGCTCTACATGGGCGTCAAACAGGCGGAACGACCCGCGGACGCAAAACACCCGCTCGGCTACGGTCGTTCCGTGTATTTTTGGTCATTTATGGTCGCTTTGCTCCTATTTTCGGTCGGTGGAATGTTTTCCATCTACGAAGGCATTCATAAATATACGCATCCCGAAGCGATTGAAAACATTGCGTGGGGCGTTGGTATTTTGGTTTTTTCAATCATTCTGGAAGGCTACGCAACATATTCAAACGTGGTGGAAATGAACAAACGACGCGGCAGTGTGTCGTTTTTTAAATACGTAAGACAAACGAAAGACAGTGATTTAGTGGTTATTTTCGGCGAAAACTCAGCGGCCGTTTTAGGTTTGATATTAGCACTTAGTTTCATGGTGGCGTCTTATTACACCAACGATGGGCGTTATGATGCGATTGGTTCTTTTTTAATTGGCGTCGTTTTGATTGGCGTTGCCATATTTTT
>JAYUKJ010000520.1:0-1081 GCA_043764555.1 Saprospiraceae bacterium | reverse complement strand
ACCTCATGCGGTTTTGGCATCAATTCGCCCGTCGAATACCATGCGGCTAAAAGCAACACAACTTGAACGGCGATAATCACCAAAATCGTCGGTTTGCTAACGGCTTTGTTGGGACTGAATAGGTATTTAAGGTCTTGAAACATGATTTTTTGATTTTTAGAAGATTAATATAGTCGGCAACTTATGAGTTTGTAGAAATAAAGCTACCATTTAGAATTCTACGACACGTTAACTGTATTTGCGAATGAATTCGCAGAAAGTGCTAAGAAAACACATGAAGCGTTCCCTTTGCTACTACCAGTCTGCGAATGAATTCGCAGTTACGGGTGCGAATGAATTCGCAAATACAGTTACATGACATCGTTTAATTGTCAAGATGGAATGGTAGATTTAATATTGCAAATTCATTAGTTGCCGCTTTGTTCGCGGCAACTAAAGTTGCCGACTACATTTAATTGCCCATAATGATTTCCACGCGGCGGTTTTTGGCCCGTCCTTCTGCCGTTTCGTTTGGCACCAACGGATTAGCCGAGCCATGCGCTTTTATGCTAATGCGTCCGTCTGGGAAATTCGTCGCTGATTTCTTTTCCAACCATTCTTTAATTGCAAAAGCGCGGCGTTCGGATAGCTTCATATTTTCTTCAAAATTGCCCGTGTTATCGGTGTGTCCGTTGACTTCCACTTTCAAATTGCTCGCAATCACCAAGTCGTTAAACAATTGATTTAAAGCACTTTGTGCGCTCGGCGTGAAGGCACTTTTGCCATTTTCAAACTCAATTGACCATGATTTTTTACTCACCGCTTGGCGAATATTGTCGTCGGCGTTGAAGGTGGTTTTGTCGGCACTTGCCATATTTCCGCCCGATTTTGACGCAATATCGCGCAAAAACGACACGTTTATAACGTCGTCGGCGGCAGGATAAGTCGGCACCAATTTCGGGTACAATTTCTTAACAATGTCGCCAAAAGTGGTGTAAACAATCTTCACAATATTCGTGCTGCCCGCGTTGATACCAAACATTTCGAGGTTGTCGGCAAGGTTGTTCACCCGCGAACCACCGAGTTCAACTTGCAAGCCTTG
>JAYUKJ010000519.1:0-1082 GCA_043764555.1 Saprospiraceae bacterium | reverse complement strand
GCGATTACACCTTTTTGATAACCGACAACAACAGCCTAACGACGCGCAAAAGCGTTACTATTTCGGGCAATTACCGCGAACCAACCTTAGATTCCGTTCAGATTCAAGGGTCAACTGCGCGCATCTTTGCGACAGGCGGACGCCCTAAATTGCAATACACGTATTCCAACGACGGTGGGCGCAACTTTACGCCGCTTCAAGACTCAAGCGTCTTTTATTGCTTGCCGAATGCCGATTATACCTTCAGAGTTTACGACAGTTGTGCCAATTTCTACACCGCCTACAAGCAAATCGCCGTCGCGGGTGTCAACTTTTACGCCGTCTGCGACAACCAAACAAACGGCACCACCGACATCCGAAACATCAACTTCGGCGGCGGCGAACCACCGTATTTGTTCACGTGCATCAGCAATTTTGGCGATACCTTGACCAACACAACGGGAACTTTCACGGGACTGCGCGGCTGCAACTTCCGCGTTGTTTTCACCGACAAATGCCAACGCCGCGCCGAACGCTTCTTCGATTGCCCGACCGCCGATTTGCAACTCTTCGTCCGTTGCGCGAGCCACGACCGCGGCACCGCGTCCGTTTACGCCACAGGCGGCACACCACCCTATCGTTTTCAAGAATTGAGGGCCAACAAAACCGCCGACCCAAACGGCGTCTTCACCGATTTGAAAACAACGGGCGGCGATTTCTACTTCATCGTCACCGACACGTGCGGCCGACAAACCAACACCTTCGTCAACCGCATAGCACTCAACAACAGCGCGTGGCGCGGTTGCCCGTTCGACAGTTCCTTACGTTTAACCATCTATCAAAACCATCGCGAAGCCGACACTTGCGGGCGCGATTGCTCGCAATTTTTGCCTTACGTTTTCAATTGCGTCAATTGTACCCCCCCTCAGTATAAAGCCGATTCTGGACGATTTCGCGCGAACGACGCGTATTACGGCGCTTATTTTCCGACAATTGGCGCGGGCATTCACAATTTCAACGTCTCAAACGGTTGCGGCGACACCGTTCGTTTTGATATTCAGATGGACACCGCCTACTTGTCCGTCGGCGCTTACACGAATTGC
>JAYUKJ010000518.1:0-3654 GCA_043764555.1 Saprospiraceae bacterium | reverse complement strand
CGACCGTGAAAGTCGCCCCTACAAATGATTGAATGTCAGACATATACGTAGGGGCGACCTTTACGGTCGCCCTTATACTTATACCGCGAAATTATGATTTGCACCCACAATTGAAGGACTTTTCAATTATTTCAAAAAACCTTGTATAACCGTCATTATTTTATCAAAAAACCAGCATCAACGATCTAATTTTTTCAATTAAAAAACAATCAATATTATGAAAACACGCACAGTCATTGTCGCCCTTATCATGGGCATCAGCCTCAACTTATCTGCACAAAACAAGGGGAAATTTTACCCGCATTTTGAATCTTACAAAACTTTTATAGCCTCCGTTGGCATCCCGAATGTCAACAATGACCACTTATCTAACGGCAGTTTTCGGTTGCAAATTGCTGAAAACAAAACACGTAAAACATTCGCAGAATTAAATGATTTGGGCGAAGGGTTTTACGTTGACACCACATTGAAATCAGTTAAAGATTGGCTTGTACAGGAGGGCATGTTAAGTGCTGATAAGACTCAGAAAAACAACTTAAAGCCGTCTGTTGACGCGTATGATAAGTAGTTTAATCGAAATAACGGGCATAAGCTTTCCAAAAGTTAAAAACTTTTGGAAAGCTGAAAGCCTTGATAATCAATACTTTAGACCCCTCAGTATTTCTACCATTTTTTTCTAAAAACCTTGAATTAAAATGAAAAACTACACAATCATCTTATTTTTTTTATTGTACAATAGCCTGTTAAGTCTTGCACAAAGCCATTTTGACAGTCGGTTGTATAATCAAAACCAACGTACTGAATCAGGTCAAGTTAGGTCAATTTGCCCTTGCGAGGCGGCGCAATTTTTTAGCAATCGGCAAAATATGTATGCTAATCGCCCCGTGATTTTTTCGCAAAATTGTCCGCAATACACCTTGGCGTATAGCAACAATCGGGCGTCCGAAGGCTTCGCGTTTGCCGATTTTTTCAAACGGTTTAAGCGGAAACGGAAGGTGAAGTATTCTAAAGGTTCGCATATTATTCCGTTGTAATTGATTCCATAGAAAGGGCGACCGTAAAGAAAGCGACCGTAAAGAAAGGGCGACCGTAAAGGTCGCCCCTACAAACGGAAGGAATTCAAGCATATTCGTAGGGGCGACCTTTACGTTCGCCCTTATGTTAGATTTGACACCCCCTCAGTATTTTTCATTCTAAAATCATTAAAAACAAATCAAAATGTCAACACACAGTTATCAGTCGTCCCCTAACGTGAATTGGGTTTATTACAGCGTTGCGCTTATCGTTTGCCTCCTTTTCTTTCAAACTTTTTCAGATAGCTTATGCAGCCTAAGTCATTGGTTTTCAGATACTTGCGCGGCGCGTATTGGGGCTGTTAAACCATAAATTGGCACGTAACGCGACGTAACGCGACGTAAGATTGCGCTACTATTCAATTAACTTTAAAAATCAACAACAATGGAAAATCAAACCTTAGAAATGGAAAATCCAACCATTCAACAGGCGACAATCGCCGCCCCCGTTGCGGAAGCAAGCCGCCTCAAAGTTTTAGATGCCTTGCGCGGCGTTGCGCTTTTAGGCATTTTATTGATGAATATTCCCGGTTTTTCAATGGCGGATTATTCGTTTGAAGCCTTTAAAAACGACCCAACCAATGTCAATTTTTGGGTAAACGCCGTCATTTCCGTCTTTTTTGAAGGCAAAATGCGGGCAATGTTCGGTATGGTCTTCGGCGCAGGCATCTTGTTGTTTATTGCCAATAAAACGGATAAAGGCACATCGGTTCATGCGTTGTTTTATCGGCGTATGTTTTGGCTCGTTTTGTTCGGGTTGATTCACGCGCATTTGATTTTGTGGATTGGCGACATTTTGTATCTCTACGGCGTGTGCGGTATGATAGTTTATTTGTTTCGCAATGTGCCGCCTAAATATTTGGTTTGGGCTGTGCCATTGGTCGCCGTGTTTGATTTTACGTCAAATACGCTGTTTTATCAAGATTTACGCGCCAAAAGAATTGATTATGTCGCTGCCACAAAAGCACAAGCTGCTAATCAGACGCTCACCGATGCCCAAACAAAAGCCTTGACAACGTGGCGAGACATCGAAAAAACGATGATTCCGAACCGTGAAGATGCCAAAGCGAATACAAAAACCATGAAATCGAATTACACCGCTATTGCCAATTATTTACGTCCAATTGCCTTTGAATTTGAAACAAAACATTTGCCGATGTGGGGTTTGGACAGTTTGGCTCTGATGCTTTTGGGTTTGGCTTTGTTCAAATGGGGTTTTCTAACAGGCAGTTGGTCTAATGATGATTATTGGAAAGTCCTGAAAATTGGTTATGCTATCGGATTGCCTTTGGCGATGTACGAATTTTACTATGGTTTTCAAAATTTCACAACGCTTGAAGCGAATTTGGCACGCATGGAACGTGTTTCGATTAATTGGGTCGGTTTGATTTATCCTTTCCAACGCATTTTACTGGTCATGGCACACGCCGCAAGCCTCATTTTGCTCTATAAATCGGGTAAAATCCAAGGACTTTTCCGCCGTTTGGAAGCCGTCGGGCAAATGGCTTTTACCAATTATATCACGCACTCGGTCATTTGCACCTTGTTCTTTTTTGGCTACGGTTTGAATTATTACGCTGAATTAGAATATTACCAAATCTATTTCCTCGCCCTCGCAATTTGGGTTTTTCAATTGATTATCAGCCCAATTTGGCTCAAACACTTCCGTTTTGGCCCCTTGGAATGGCTGTGGCGGAGTTTGACGTATTGGAAAATACAGCCGATGAAACGGGAGTGACCCCCTCAGTATTTTTTGTTTTTTGAATCAGGATTAACAGGATTTCAGTAGGATTTAATAGGATTTTAGACAGACCGCTACATCGTCGAGCGTTGTCTAAAATCCTATTAAATCCTACTGAAATCCTACCAATCCTAATTCTAAGAAAAAACACCCCCTCAGTATTTTCTCTATTTTTCAGGAAAAAGTGAGGACATTTTTATCGAAATGAAGGCATAGATTTTTTTGTCTTAAAATATCCATGCCTAAAACGCCATAATAATTGGAAAGGATGCCATTGGCAATAAAATCAATAATTTGGATAGGGTGATTTTTGAAGTGAGTGCCAAAAACATCAATGGAATCAATTTTAAAAACATCAGCAAATATTCGACCGTTGGCAGTTTCAATTTCAACTTGACCCATGGATTCTTTGAGGCTGATTTGTTCGATGTATAGAATATTTTTGTCGAGATAAGTATTGGAAGCTCCTGTATCTAACAAAAAAGGTAAAATACTTTCAGCATTGATTTCGACATGGACGACCATCAAGCCGTCTTCGTCGAGCCACTCGAAAGGGTATGTTGTTTTTTTCATTGCGATTTGTGAATTGTTCTCAATAGACCAATATGATAATTTGATTTAATTTGTCCAGTGAATGATACAGTGAATTTCTTGAAACCTTCACGTCGTTCACCGCCCTCGATACTTGCTACACGCTTATCTTGGTGGTGTGCCAAAACAGTACCTTTTAGGATTTTCATACCGTCAAAAATGGGGTTTCCTAAAACAACCCATTCATCGGGATATTGATTTTTAATGTCTTCCCAAGTCAAGATTTTATCTTCAATAATTTCCATTGCA
>JAYUKJ010000517.1:0-3655 GCA_043764555.1 Saprospiraceae bacterium | reverse complement strand
TTTATTAATAATCATGTATTGAATTCGCTACTCTTTTTGTGCACTATTTTAACGCAAGCCGATGCCCAATCATCTATCTCAGCTCAAATCCGTCCCCGTGCGGAAATGCGCGACGGCGTCGGCCGTTTAGCACCGAAAGACACGGCTTCGGCGGGTTTTGTTTCGCAACGAACGCGCTTGATTTTTAATTCAAAATTGGACAAAGTGGCCTTCGGGGTGGCGATTCAAGATGTCCGCGTTTGGGGTCAAGATGCTTCGACGATTAACAATGCCGACGGTTCAAAATTGCAAGTACATGAGGCTTGGGCAGAAGTTAACTTATTGGATTCCAATGGTTTATCCATTAAAATGGGTCGTCAAGAGTTGTTGTACGACGACAGCCGTTTGCTCGGAAATCTTGATTGGTTACAACAAGGTCGGCGCCACGATGCGGCTGTTTTGAAGCTCAACAAAAAAGGCTGGATAGTCGATTTTGGCATCGCTTTCAATCAAAATACGGATGCTTTTGGCAAAATTGGAACGTATTACACGGCTGGCAACACCCCTCCCTATCTGGCCAATTCTAAGGCTGTTTTGACGACAATTCCTGCGGATTTTGTTCCGACGGCGGGTTTGGGCGGCGCGCCTAACTTGACATTTGCGCCTTCCACGAACGTCGGCAATCAGATGTACAAAACAATGCAATTTCTCTACGCGGCGAAAAAATTTAAGGCGACAAAAGTGAGTGCCTTGATTTTCAAAGACGATTTTGCAAAATTCCGCCTCGACTCCTTGGGCAGCGCGGCAAATGGGGTGATTTATGGGCGAAAATATGACCAAAAAGGCGTCAATAGCCGCATCACGCTTGGCCTTCTAACGGATGGAGCAATTAACAAACAGGTGAAATTCACACTCGGCGGCTACTTCCAAACGGGCAAAAACCGCGAAGGGCGAGACCTTTCGGCCTACACATTTACGGGTTCGTTGAGTTATACGAAGGGGAAAATGACGGTCGGCGTCGGCTACGATTATCTATCGGGTAACGACCAAATTAACACCTCAACGACCGACAATCGGTTCGACCCGCTCTACGGAACGCCACATAAATTTTGGGGTTTGATGGATTTCTTTTACGTCGGCACCGGCGCACTGGCGGGAGGATTGTCTAATCCGTTTGCGAAGCTAAAATATGTCGTAAATCCTAAGTTATCAATGGTTTTAGATGTGCATTATTTTTCTATTGCGTCGCCGATGAAGGGCAGTGATGGGAAGGAATTGAGCAAAGGTTTGGGCAGCGAATTTGATTTTATTGTGAATTACATATTAAATAAAATGACTATAATTGAACTCGGTTTGTGCGCGGGACAGTTCACTGATTCGATGGAATTTACAAAAAATGGCACGATCGGAAAAGCGAATCAATCACCGACTTGGGCGTATTTGATGATAAACATTCGCCCAGAAATTTTTTCGACGGCGATTAAAAAATAGACCCCTCAGTATTTGAGACTTTTGGAACGGCTTACGCATCGAATATTTTAGGAGGTTCGATGCGTAAGTTATTTGTTCTTTACTCAAAAAGCCCACTCACAGCTGTCTCAAAACCATCAATGACGAATGACTTTAAAGTATCGTTTTTTTTGCAAACTTGGCGAATAACAAATTCACCTTCAATGTTTTCATACTGCGTAAGTATTTGTTTATCAAGGTTAATTACCCAATATTCTCTAACATTGGTCATTTCATAGATAACTTTTTTATAACCCATTTCTTTCGGTTTATTGGAAGGCGAGAGAATTTCAACGACTAAATCAGGCGCACCTTCAATTTTTTTGTCGCCAATCAAGTGCAGCCGCTCATTACTCAAAAAGAGAATGTCGGGTTGAAAAGTGTCAACGGACGTAAAAACGGTGTCCATTGGTGCGGTGAAAATACGTCCGAGTTTATATTTTCGGATGTGAACTGTTAAGTCTGTCGCCAAATTATTGGAAACAAGTTGGTGGAGAGGAATGGGTGTTGCCATGAAAATAATTTGACCGTTGTGTAATTCATAGTTGCCACTATCGGGCGGCGTGAGCCGAACGTAATCGTCGTAAGTCAATAATTTCGGTTGTGGAATCCGCGATTTTGGCGGTGCCGTCCTCATTTCTGTTGCCATGTTCTTTTTAATTTTTTACAAAAATAAGTATTTTCAAGTATTTATGAACACCTAATTGCTTGAAATTTAATATTTTTTGAAATAAGTCAAAATTTTAGACCCCTCAGTATAGGTGGCTTTTAGGATGAACGTAACGCGACTTTCAAGTCGCGCCTAACTCATTTTAGGTTATTAACAATGAAAAGCGACTTAAAAGTCGCGTTACAAAAATTCTTCCGAAATGACACAATTCAAAACAACTTGTTGCTATTGCGGTGTCGGTTGCGGCATCAAAATCACGCCCGCCGTCGATGGTAAATTCACCGTTTCGGGCGACGAATCGCACCCGTCGAGCCGTGGTTTGTTGTGTTCAAAAGGCAGGGAGCTGCACTACACGGCTTGGGATAAAACCGACCGTTTGGGGCATCCCGAAATGCGGTGGAGTCGCTCGCAACCGCGTCAAAGGGTCACTTGGGACGCGGCTTTGGAACGAACAGCGGCGGTTTTCAAGACGTTTATCGACAAATTTGGGCCCGATTCCGTCGGTTTTTACGCATCGGGACAGATGTTGACGGAGGAATATTACGTCGTTAACAAATTAATAAAAGGTTTTATTGGTTCAAACAATTTGGACACCAATTCACGGCTCTGTATGTCGTCGGCGGTTGTCGGCTACAAGCTCGCGTTAGGCGAGGACAGCGTGCCTGTGTGCTACGATGACATCGAATTGGCCGATTGTTTTTTAGTTGCGGGCGCAAATCCCGCGTGGAATCATCCGATAATTTGGCGGCGCGTCGAAGCGCATAAATTGAAGGACCCCTCAGTAAGAATCATCACAATTGACCCGCGAACGACGGATTCTGCGCGTTTTTCGGACTTGCATTTGGCAATAAAACCAGGGACGGATATTACACTTTTGAACGCTTTTGCGCGGATTTTGATTGAAAACGACTGGATTGACGCTGATTTTATCGCTCAATATACCGAAGGATATGAAAAACTAAAAGCCAAAGCGTTTGAAAAAACGGTTGAAGAAGCGGCGGCAATTTGCGACGTATGGGCTGCCGATATGCGCCTTGCCGCGCAATGGATTGGGCAGTCGAAAGGCTTTATTTCGATGTGGGCGATGGGTTTCAATCAGTCCGTTATTGGTGTTGATAAAAATTTGAGTTTGATAAATCTGCACCTCATAACGGGGCAAATTGGGCGTGCGGGTGCGGGGCCGTTCTCGTTGACGGGACAACCGAACGCGATGGGTGGGCGCGAAGTTGGCGGTTTATCGAACCTTTTGCCTGCACACCGCAACCTTTTGAATGCCGAACACCGCGCCGAAGTCGAACGTTTTTGGGGTTCGCCGCAGCCGATTTCGCCGAAAAATGGCTTGACGGCAACCGAAATGTTTGAAGCGTTGGAAGATGGCCGCATGAAAGCGATTTGGATTATGTGTACCAATCCGCTGGTCAGCTTGCCCGATGTTCGGCGGGTGGAAGCGGCTTTGAAAAAAGCAAAATTCGTCGTCGTTCAAGAGATGTCGAACCG
>JAYUKJ010000516.1:0-1019 GCA_043764555.1 Saprospiraceae bacterium | reverse complement strand
AAAACTCAAAACGCTACAACCACCCCCTCAGTATAAATCAATAAATCACAACCTTCCAAGGGTTTTTAACCCTTGGAAGGTTCAAAAATAATAAAACGATGAAAAAATTGCTTTTAGGTCTATTAGCTTGCGGCTGCTTAACGAAAAGCACCGCCCAAGTCTCGTTTCAATTGTCCTTGATGCCCGACCGTAAAACCTATTTGGTTAGCATGACGCCTACGCAAACGTGGGCATACCCCAAAAACATCACAGGCACGGCGCAAGTCACCGTCCGCATCCCTGCGAATGTCCGTTTTACGGCGGGTCGCCTTACGTCTTTGCAGCAAGGCGTCAAATGGCTCGACAATGTCCGTGTGGAACGTCCCGCCGCCGACCGTTCGCACGACTACGTGAGTTTTTCGTTGACCTCCATGGCGACAAAAGCAATTCCGTATCAAGCGAATGTCGAAACGCCTTTGTTTACCTTTACCAATATTCAAAACGATTGCGTAGGTAAAGTAGAATTGGTGGACAACGCCGACGCCACAACCCAAAACGTCGTTGCCGAAGGCTTCAATGTCAAAAATCACGTCAGCGTTTTGGCCATGCACGGCGAAGCATTTAGTGGGATTCAAGGGAGTAGGGTAGCGGACTGCTCGGCAGTCACGAACGCGCAAGACTTGAACAACGGCCTCTATGTTCAAAACGTTTATCCAACCCCCGCAACGGATTTGGTAACGATTGAATGGACGGACAGCCAAATATCAAAAGCGCAAAACACGGTCTTAATCGTCACCGATGTCTTAGGTCAAGAGATAATCAACCAAAAAATAGGCCCCCTCAGTATAAAAGGCTCTGTAAACAAGATTGAACTTGATGTGCGCCCGTGGGCAAGCGGTGTGTATCTGTTTCACTTCGTGAACGATAAAGGTATATCACCAATTCAAAAGATAGTTGTCACCAAATAGTTTTTTAGAATTAGGATTTTATTTATTGAAGTAGGATTTGTAGGATTTTGAAGGATTTAACAGGATTTTAGA
>JAYUKJ010000515.1:0-1083 GCA_043764555.1 Saprospiraceae bacterium | reverse complement strand
TGGTTTGTACCTTGCCGATGATTGGGATATCAGCCCTAAAATCAAGGTAAATGCGGGTACAAGGCTCACTTATTTCAATAATAAAGCGATATATTGGGGTTTTGAGCCGCGGTTTAGCCTCCGTTATTTGCTCAATGAAGCCGTGTCCATCAAAGCAAGTTATGCAAAAATGCAGCAATACAAACACCTCGTGGCAAGTTCGGGTGCGTCGCTGCCGACTGATATTTGGTATCCGTCAACGGAAAAAATTAAGCCTGAAATATCCCACCAAGTTTCGCTCGGTTTGACGTGGAATATTGGCGATAAATTCCTTTTTACAAATGAAGTTTATTACAAATGGATGCGGCAATTGGTGGATTACAAGGCGGGGGCGAATTTGTTTGTCAACGCGGCGTTGGAAAATGAATTCGTTTTCGGCAAAGGAGCAAGCTACGGCAATGAAATCTCGATTGAAAAAACGTATGGCAAATTGCGGGGTTGGATTGGCTACACTTTGGCGTGGTCAACGCGGCAATTTGCCGACATAAACGGCGGAAAAACCTATTTTCCGCGTTTCGACAGACGGCACGAACTGTCCGTTGTGGCGAGTTATCCTTTGACAAAACGGCTTAGTTTTTCGGGAAGTTGGACGTATTACACGGGCAATGCCGTGACTTTACCGACGGGCAGAACGCTCGGCATTGACGTGGCGGGGACATCGCAAGGCAACGCTTTTTTCAATTTGTCGCCCGTTTATCCCGAAAGAAGCAATTTTCGGATGCCCGATTACCACCGTCTCGACCTTGCCCTTATCTTGAAATTACGCCCAAAACGCGGCACTTCCGACCTTACTTTTAGTGCCTACAACGCTTACAGCCGCTTAAATGCGTATTTTATTGCGTTTCAAACGACAAACACAACGGCTGATGCAAGCCGTTTGTCGCGTATTTTTACGCCGAAAGCGATTACTTTATTTCCAATAATTCCGTCGGTTACGTATAATTTTAAATTTTAGAAGCTGTACGATTAAGTTATGATAAGACATTTTTAACACGGATTTTATCTAATCGTACAGCTTCAAATTTTAGGACCCCTCAGTATTGG
>JAYUKJ010000514.1:0-1083 GCA_043764555.1 Saprospiraceae bacterium | reverse complement strand
GGCAAATGGCAAATGATTGAAAATAAGGAGAATCGCTATTTGAAAGAATTAAGGCATATTGCAACCATACAAAGTATTGGTTCGTCAACCCGTATAGAAGGTGCTACATTGAGCAATGCCGAAGTAGAAAGCCTTTTGAAAATTAATAAAATTACCAGTTTTAAAACACGCGATGAACAAGAAGTCGGGGGCTATCATGAAGTTTTAGAATTGATTTTAGACCAATATCCACATATTGAGTTGTCAGTAAGCAATGTAAAGGCGTTACACAACCTGTTAATGAAGCACAGTGACAAGGACGAAAAACATAAAGGTGAATTTAAAAAATTCTCTAATCGTGTTGTGGCGACTTATCCTGATGGTACGCAACGGACTATTTTTAATCCTACGCAACCGCTTTTAGTGGACAAAGAAATGGACGAATTGGTGGATTGGTCAAATCAAGAATTAGCTAATCGTGATTTTCATTCACTGTTCGTTATCGCCAGTTTTATCTATGAATTTTTGTCTATTCATCCTTTTCAAGACGGCAACGGTCGGTTATCTCGCCTCTTGACATCCTTACTTTTGTTGCGTGAAGGGTACGAATTTGTGCAGTATATTTCATTTGAGCACATCATTGAGCATAAAAAAAACGAATATTATCGTGCCTTGATAGCCGCACAACAACATCGGGGTAAAGAAGAAGAAAAGATTGCGGCGTGGTTGATTTTTTTCTTATCTTCTTTGGAAGAATTGATTCAAAAATTAGAAGAAAAGTACGACCGCTACCAACTAAGTGGCAGCCTTTTGAACGAACGACAACGCCGCTTACTCACCTTTATTCGCGCGCGTCAACTGGTTCGCCCTGCTGAATTAGCGGCTGATTTTCCCGCTATTTCAAGCCGTACTTTAAATCGAGATTTGGCTATTCTGGAAAATGAGAACATGATTGAAAAAATTGGGCGTGGGAAAGCGGTGGCTTATCAGATTGTGCCGTAGCAGTGAAATTTTGTTTCAGGATAAACGTTGGTTTTCAATGACTTACAAAAAAAAAGTAGTTCAAAACTCAACGGTTTGAACTACTTTTTTCGGTCTTTACTG
>JAYUKJ010000513.1:0-13045 GCA_043764555.1 Saprospiraceae bacterium | reverse complement strand
CCCTACGTATATGTCTGACATTCAATCATTTGTAGGGGCGACTTTCACGGTCGCCCTTCTTAAGTTGACGACATTAGGTTTAAAACCTCGCCGACGTTTATCAAAAACGGTTATCGCAGCGAATTCGAACGCACAACGTAACGCGACTTTAAAGTCGCGCTACAAAAATTGAAAACGATAGTTCAAAGATACCTTTTGAAAGCAATTCACAACCGAAAGAAACGAATAAAAATAGAAGCCGATGGTTCAAGACATCTCAACAAACCCATCACAGGCGTTGGCGGCGTATTTTCAACAAAAACAAAAGGCGGTGCGGATTGGGACAAAGAAGGCTTGTGGTGGATTTTTGAAAAAAAAGAGGACCCCTCAGTATAGGACGTCCTTACGGCATCCTGAACATCGGAAAACGCCGTTTTTTGCTCGTTTTGAGCAAAAAACGGCGTCTCTATTTATAAAAATACTTTTTTATGCTTGTGAAATTTAAGGTGTTTTAGCAATTTGGGATGCCCTTAAATTTTAGCAATAATCGCTTCGGCAGCCTCTCGACCCGTTTTTGCGGCGCCGTTCATAAAGCCCGAAAACACGCCGCCGCAGTGTTCTCCCGCGAAGAAAACGTGACCAATTGGCATAGATTCCGCTTGCGAAATGCCCGTATATTGTCCCGTCGTGTAACAGACGTAACTGCCCAAAGAATAGGGAAAAGACGCCCAATGCATACGGGTTACTTTTCCGTTGAAATGGGCAGTTGCGCCTTCAAAAATCTTTTCCCAGCGCGTTAAATACGCCTCTTTTTGTGCGTCAATTGATGCTTTATTGAGCGCCGCACCCGCCGCACCACCGATTAAAATGGACAAACCCGCCACTTGGTCGTCGGCTGTTTGCAGTTGTGCATTGTCCCAACCGTTTGGCACGCCAACGTCGGAATAACAATAGCCTTGAAAGCCTTGTGCGCGCCAAAAATGCTGCGTCATGCCGAGCATAAATTTACTATTTGTTCCAAACCCCAAGGTGTTAATCGCATCCCATTTCACTTGCGGCATTTGTAAGCGAATATCCACGTTTTTGAGCCGCGAAAAAGGGATGGCAATGACCACAAAATCAGCTTTTACGGCGTTTTTTAAACCCGAAAACGTCAACGAATAATGCGTCGAAGTACGATGAATGGCTTCCAAAGAGCGGTGCAATTCAATATGCGCGGCGTATTTTTTGGCAATCGCATCGGGAATAGACTGATTGCCGCCGCGAACTCGGTAACGTTCGTCGCTGTCGCCGTACAATTCAAATTTTTCGCCCTCAGTATCTGGCGAAATAACGGTGAGTAAATTCAATGCCGACTGAACTTGCGGTGACAAGCCATATTCGGATTCATAGGCGGTTTCAATAAACGTTTTAATCCAACCATTGGCGCCGATTTTTTCGAGATATTCAGATATAGACATTCGGTCAAGTGTAACCACGTACTTATCAGTCGTTTTATAGCCTAAATCGTCGGGTAGACGCTCGCCGTCCGCTTTTATTTTATCGGCAAAACCTCGAAAAGCCTCAACGACTTGCGCCAATGAGTGGCTTTTTCCTTCAAAAAAGAACACTTCCTTGGTCAATGTACGCTCCGAAGGTTGTTCTCCATCCATCAGTTCGCAGCCAAATTCCTTTGCCAAATCCCACATATCGGTGTGGTTGGTGTCAATAAATTCTGCTCCAAATTCAGTCCAAATGCCCTCCCCCATCGCGTTTTGAATGCTCATAATGCGCCCGCTTGCCCGTCCCGATGCCTCATAAATAGTGGCGCTGTAACCCGCTTTTTGGAGTGTATGCAAGGCCGTTAACCCCGCTATTCCCGCGCCAATGATGGCAATGCGCGGCGGATTTTTTGTACCAATTGATTGTGGAAATTCGCTTTTACGGTCGCGCGAAGACCCCTCAGTAATCAAGCCCGCCAAGCCGCTAAAAAGCACTATTTTACCCGTATTTTCAAGAAAATTACGCCGTGTGAGCATCGAAACATCAGCGCGTTCGACGATTTCTTGAGCAGTTGTTTCGGTCTTATTGGCAGTCAGTGCCATCTGTAATGCTTTTCGGAAAGTGCCAAAAAGGGGAGATTTTGTTGCTCTTTTCATTCTATTAATTTTTATGTACCCAATCCATTTATCAGACTCGAAAAGCGCAGATTGTAGCTTTAGGTCTCAACAAAATTACCGCTTGTCCGCAAGCTAACCAAAGTTATTTCCACTTTTCTTTTGGCTCAATTAGAGTTCCAAATTACCGTTTATTTTCAAGAGTTTGTAAGAAATTGGTGTGTTTCGTTACGTTTTTCAAAACCGCATTTGCAAAAAAAGGACCCCTCAGTATAAAGTCGTTTTTAGCTTAAAAACAAGCTAAAAACGGCGTTTATACCGAGGAGTCCCTTTTTATTCGCAAGCGATTTTAGCAATCAGCCATTTGCCATTTTCTTTGACTAATTCTATTTTGCTGGCTTCAACAGTCGCTTTTGCTTGGTTTATACCAGACCCTTCCGCCTTCACCGCACCCGTTGTATAGACTTTAATGTCCCAATCTTGACCGCAGAATACTCTATCGAAATCTAAACCCGATAAAAATCCATCATTGTTATTTTCCTTATTTTTCGTCCATTCAGCTTCGTATTTTTTCAGATACGCTACATCGTTGTCAATATAGGCTTTGCTGATGAAACCGCTTTTCATCAATTCAGCGTGATAATCCGCCAATTTGGTATTGTCCAATTTTGACGTTTTGCCTTTGGAATCTACGTATTCGATGCGTTTTTTATCATCATTTGTAAACGCTTCGTACCACTTATAAAAACTGTGAATGACATCCGTGACAGCGACCAAATCGGCAGCATCTTGTGCGCCTTTATCGGCGGCTTGAGCAGTTGTTGTCGGTGCTTGTGCGGCGTTTTTAGGTGCGTTTTTACAAGCTAAAAGAGACGTGAGAATAAAGCAGATGAGCGTTGATTTTTTCACTTTAAATATTTTTTAAAAAGATTTATAATGGTTTTTAGCTTGAATTACTTTGGCAATCTGGCATTTATACTGAGGGGGTATCTTCTCCGAAAGTTGGGGTATTTCAATCGGCGCCAATCAGCGCTTGATTGATTTAAAAGATTTTTCAAAAGGCGTTTACTTGATACAAATCGTTGAAGGACAAGATGTTGTGTCAAAGAAAGTGATTAAAATTTAATTTTCTAACGAAAATACTGAGGGGTCCTAAAATTCCAGATGCCTCAAAAAACGAATGCCGAAAGTAGTTGTCAACTGCTTTCGGCATTCTTTTTTTGAGGCATCTGAATCCTCATCAAACCCCTTCCTTATTCCGCGTTCGCCACACCGACATCATCAAACGACCCGACAAAAAAACGGACGCAACGATGGCACCGACCGCGAAAAAGAAAAATTCACTTTTGATGTAACTCAACAAACCATCGCGTTTTGACTGCGGCACCAAGGGCATCAAGCGCTCGGGGTCGCCCGCGTCAATCCAAACGTTAAAATCTTGAATTTGCGTGATTAAACCCAAAATAATGATTAAAGTGAGCAAAATAAACGCAATTTTAACGTTTTGAGCTTGCGCAATCAGCGTGTAACGCAACAGAAAAGTGTAACGCGCAAACGTCAAAAATGCCGCGATGTAAATGATATTTGTCCAATTGAACTTATATTCTGGGAACTGCGTCCAAATCGGGTACATCACAACGACAACCACAATCGCGGTCATTAATAAACTAATGCCTTCAATCGCTAATAATTTAGCATCTACATTCTTAAACATAAAAAGTTTTTTTTATTTAATAACTCATTTTTTTACCGTACAACTCACGGTATTCTTTAAACGTAATCATCCGCTCTTGTTGTTCATCCCACAGTTTATGGAACATACATTTTAGGCTTTCTCCGAAACCAATAATCGTAATGTGTTCTTGCAAAACGGGATTTTCATCCTTACACATTTCCAAATTATAGTTCGGAATCAACGAACTCAAATGGTGGATGTGGTGCAAACCAATATTGCCCGTCAACCATTGAAAAACTTTTGGCAAACGGTAATACGTGCTGCCTTGAATGGCCGACAAAACGTAGTTCCAATTTGATTGCCAATGCTTGTAAGCGCGCTCGTGCTGGTGCTGAACGTAGAAAAACCAAATCGCGATGATGGCGAAAAAAGCAATAATCGGAATTTGAATTTTCAAAAAAGTCCACGCGCCAAAGATAAAAAAGCACGCGATGTAGAAACCAACAGTGAACAGATTGCTCCAAACCAACGAGCGTCTTGCCACCTCAAAACCGCGTAACCTAATGAGTGGAAAGCGATTATTTATTAGAATATAATACACTGGGATTAAACCGAACAAAACAATCGGCATTCTGAAAACGCGGTAAGCCAATTTTTGGAACGGCGTACACTTGCTGTACTCTTCGACCGTGAGGACTTTCAAATCGCCAATATCGCGAATATCTTCTTCCAAACGCCCATTGTGACCGTGGTGAAAATTGTGCGCTTTTGCCCAATATTTGTAAGGAATTAAGCTGAAAAAGCTGCACATAAAACCGACAGCATCATTCAATTTACGCGATTTGAAATAGGATTGATGCCCGCAATCGTGTTGAATAATGAAGATACGGACGAGAAAAAAGGCATTTAAAAACGCCAAAGGCAACGTTAGCCAATAAGAAATAGAGAGGCTAAAATACATCAAGACCCAAACGCCGATGAACGGCAGAAACGATGTCATCATCTGAATTGTCGCTTTTTTATGGTTGGGCGTCTGGTATTTTTTTACCATTTGTTGCCAATTGTCCATAATGTATTGAAGCGAATTGTCCTTAATTTTTTCCATGATTTGATTTGACTAAAATACTGTTTGAAATAATAAAAAATAACCCAACAAAGGTAGTTGAGAAATGGCATTAAAATTAAAAATTAAAAATTAAAAATTTTGGGACCCCTCAGTATTTTGAGTTAAAAACTCAAAATTTTAAGATCGCCTTCTAAGTACATAGAGAGACAACAGAATTTACATTAAGTTTAGACGCGCAAAGTCAATTAATGTCTCCGCCGTTTTTGCTGGGTTGTAATCGTCAATGCTTATGACGTATTTTTGAGTTGTGTTGGTCTCAAAACCGAAACTGTACGCTTTGTCATAATACGTGAGACCGATTGCGGCGGCGGCGGCAAAATCACCGCGTTCGATGGCTTCAAGTGCAAATTTTGTTTGGTCGAAGCCCAATTTTTTCTTCAACTTCTCAAAAGACAGGCTCAAATCCGCTTTTTCGGTCGTGCAATACACCTTCACCAAATGCTCAACGCGCAGGTCAAACGGCACTTCGATGTGCACCAAAGGTGCTTTTTTGAATTGCGTCCAAAAGCCTTCAGGAATGAAAACACCGCCAACCGTGCGGCTTTCGTTCTCAACCCAGACGCGTTTTGACGGGTCAATATGCCGCAAAGCGGCGTGCAAAAGGTTCTCAAAATGCTCAGTCGTCGGCTGCGTATTTTCGCCAATCCAACCGAAAGCCGAGCCTTTGTGATTGGCAAGTCCTTCGAGGTCAATGATTTGTTCACCGCGTTTTTCCAACTCTTTTAAGATGTACGTTTTACCGCTTCCCGTTTTACCACCCAAAATAATCATATTTTTAAACAATTGATTATCAAAAGATTGCAAAACAGTTTGGCGATAATTTTTATATCCACCTTCAATCGTCACGACGTCAAAACCAGCAAATTTCAGGAGCCAAGCCACCGATCCGCTGCGTTTTCCACCGCGCCAACAATGGACGACGACTTTGCGATTGGGCGCCCATTTTATCGCTTTTTTGACAAAACCCGACATCTTCGGACCAACGATTTCTAAGCCTTTCAGCAGAGCGGCTTCGGGCGACATTTGCTTATACATTGTGCCAACTTTTGCCCGCTCTTCATCATTAAAAAGGGGCAAACTGTGGGCATTCGGCACGTGTGCGCGCGCAAATTCAGAGGGCGACCGCACATCAATCAAAACGCGGTCGGTGAGGTGTTGCCAAAGGTCGGCGGGTTGAATTTTTTCCAATTTTTTTGTATGTTTTAGGAAGCAAAAGAAGGGAAAGACGGTGAGATACTGAGGGGTCCTAAAGTTGGCGAACTCTAATTTTAGTTGTATTCCCAAGATGTTTTGCAACGATAATAAACGGATTTTCGATAAAATCAATCTCTGCAAAAATTGCTTCAAGCGATTGAATGGTAAAATCAGGAAGTAGCGTATTGAATAGCCTGCTTCACGCCTATCTCGGGCAAATGCGGGTAGTTTTCTAATATTTGACCGATTGATGCACCTGAAGCAATTAGCTCTAAGATGAATTCAATGCTGATGCGCGTTCCTTTGATACAGGGTTTTCCACCAAGAATACGTGGATTGGTGGTAATAAAATCGAATTTTTCCATGAACTTTAAATTTTCGGCAAGGTAAAACTTTTATTGGAAATTCCAAAAATGGGCGAGATACTGAGGGGTCCGTTTTTGGGCATAAAAAAATGCCTGAGCGGGGGACTCAGGCATCACGAAAACGAATTTTACAATTCTTTAACCAAAACTTACAATTACCTAACTCCAACTACCGTGCCAAAACATAAGTAAGAATTTTAATTAGCTAATTTCGGTGATATGTTTTTTAGTAGTAAATATACTTTATATGTTTAAATTGTTGATTACTAAATTTTTAAACAAATATTTAATTTTCATTAACAATTGAAAATAATTTCACCTTTAATTGAGAAAAATTTGCCTTGCGTAACTTGGTATGATTTTTAAATCCGTTGCCTTCTCAAAAAGCGTTTTTACGGCCGCTCGACCGCCGTTTCCGAGTCCGCGTGTGAAGCTATTTACGTACAAATCGATGTGCTGTTGCCGCACTTTTTCTTCCATTTCCTGCGCATATTTTTCGACAAAATCACGGCTTGCCAGTGGGTTTTCAAAAGCATACGCCACGCTGCGTTTCATAATGCGCTCCACTTTTTGCTGAATCGCCATCGGCAAATCTCGCCTCACGCCGATGCCACCGAGCGGAATCGGCATCCCGGTCGTCTCTTCCCAAAAGGCGCCCAAATCCATGAGTTTCGTCAAGCCACGTTGTTGATAGGTGAACCGATTTTCGTGAATAATCACACCCGCCCCTACCCGACCGTCGAGAACGGCATTTTCGATGTCGTGAAATATAATTTCTTGCTTATTTGATGCATCGGGATAAGCCAAACTAAACAAAAAGTTAGCCGTCGTAAACTTCCCCGGAATCGCGATAACAGATTGATTAACAGCGTCTTGCGATATTTCCGATTTAGCAATCAAAAGTGGACCAACGCCGTTGCCAAGCGCGCTGCCCGCTTCCAACAAAGCGTAAGTATCGACCAAATACGCAAGGGCGTGATAACTCAATTTCGTCACCGCGAGTTCGTGCCGAAAAGCGCGCTGATTGAGCGCTTCGACGTCTTCCATAACGACGTCAAAAGTGACCCCCTCAGTATCCACGCGGTTGTGAATCATGGCGTCGAAAATAAAAGTGTCGTTTGGACAGGGCGAAAAACCGAGTGTTAAAGTCATATTTTTTTCAAATTTAATAAAAAAAGAGAACACCGCAACGCCGCGAGATGTTCTCTTTTTTACCAGCAATTTCCGCTTGGGAATTTTCTTACAGCGCCGAACTCACCAATTCTTTATCCACTTGACTAAACATACCCCTCAGTACCTTGCCACTTCCGCCGACTTCAAAGACTTCGGTCACGCCGTCGGCTAACATATTACGCATTATTTGTGTCCAACGAACGGGCGCCGTCAATTGAGCAATTAAATTCATTTTAATAATTTCGGGGTCGGTATGCGGCATCGCATCCACGTTCTGGTACAACGGGCAACGCGGCGCGTGAATATCCGTCCCTTCAATCGCCAAACGCAACTCGTCTTCCGCCGATTTCATCAACGGCGAATGGAAAGCACCGCCGACGGGCAACATCAAAGCGCGCTTTGCACCCGCCGCTTTCAAGGCTTCACACGCCTTCGTGACGCCTTCAATTGAGCCAGAAATCACCAATTGGCCAGGCGTATTGTAATTCGCAGGAACGACAATTTCGGGGATTTCTGCGCAAATCTGCTCGATTACCGCGTCCGATAAGCCTAAAATCGCCGCCATTGTGCTGGGTTCGGCTTCGCAAGCTTTTTGCATTGCCAAAGCACGTTGTTGCACCAAACGCAAGCCATCCGCAAAGCTCAAACCGCCCGCTGCAACGAGTGCCGAAAACTCGCCGAGCGAATGTCCCGCCACGCAATCGGGCTGAAAAGCATCGCCCGCCATGCGTGCGCGAATGACCGAATGGAGAAAAACAGCAGGCTGCGTCACCTTCGTTTGTTGCAAATCTTCGGCGGTGCCATCGAACATAATATCCGAAATTCTATAACCTAAAATGGTATTTGCTTCTTCAAAAAGGTCGTGCGCAAGGCTCGATTCAGCGTACATATCTTTGCCCATGCCCGTAAATTGGCTGGCTTGTCCTGGAAAAACGTAGGCTTTTTTCATTGATTGTCAATAGTTTATGAATTTTCAATTGAGAAGGACGTCAAAACGGACCCCTCAGTATATTCGGCAAAAGTAAGCGGTTTTTTAATTCTTGGGACGAAATTGAGAGGTTTCTCGTATCGTTTTTTAAAAACAAGACCCCTCAGTATGAATGCAAAAAAAGCCGCTTTTTGCGCACAGTGTGCGCAAAAAGCGGCGATATAAAAGGATATTCTACGTTTTATTTGACAACGTTACGCGGAACCAAAGTCCATTTGAGTACAATTCAGGCTTAACTAAATCTTGTTCGCGCATTAAATCAAAAATTCTTTTCATACCCTCGCCCAATTCTCGCATGAGTTCATTTTCTCTTAAAACTTTCGCAATGAGCGCATTTCTTGATTCGTGAGAACCTTCCAATTGATAAAGATTGTTAATCGTCAAATTGGATAACAAGGCACCTGGACTTTTAATCTCCATTCTATCATTAAAAATATAAATTTCTATCGGATTTGAAATGCTGTAATCTCGATGCGCAATAGCATTCAGAATGGCTTCGCGTACAGCACCTTCTGGGTAAATGTATTTTTGTACAAACCTTATATTTGCACTAAATTCAGTTTTATAAGCCAAATAAGACCTTAAATGCTCCCAAGATTTAATAACCAATTCAAAAATATTCCCTTTCACGGTGTCGTCACTCATGACATTGTATTTTTCACCCGCTTCTAAAGTGTTGCCCATTACTTTCAAAAACCGCACTTGACACCTCGGATGCCATCTGTCTATATCTTTAGCAAAAAGTAAAAGCGCCGCTCGTCTAAGTCGCAATCCATTTTGGGCATATTCCGCTAATCCAATTTGTTGCAAATATCTTTCAACACTCAAGCCTTTAATGTATTGATTTGCAATACCTTGGAGCAATTTCACATCCAAATCCGTCACATTCGCACCATCCACAAACTGGCTGTCGTATTCTCTTGATTTTATTTCTTGCCGCTCAAATTGTATTTGGTTAACCGAAGCGGGCATCGTTTCTTTATCTTTTCTCCGAACGCATCTGCCATCTGGAAGTTGATAAATCATTGTCGTTCCTTTGTTTACCGAAAAATATAAAATTATTTTACCATCTAAAATAAGTTTATTAGCATTGTTTAGTGGAAGTTGTTGATTCTGATAAACGTGCGTCCGAATGGCATTGAGCATTCTTTGAATATCGTCCTCCGAGTGAGGAATACCCGTTATGGTTCCATCGTCTTCCACGCCAATTAGAACGGCACCTCCATCTGCATTTGCAAAAGACACCAATGCCTCGCCAATATCTGCGCAAATGGATTTGGTCAATCTCGGCTTTTTATTGTCTGGTCGCCCTTCCAAAGCAGATTTGAATTCTCTAAAATGGCTTTCACCAAGGATTAGCGTATTGCGCACGCGGTCTGTTAGAAGCAGTATATCCTCCATTTTATTTCGTTATTTTTTTGAAATACGCCCGCAAAACTAAGCGGTTTTTGAGATTTTGGCAGGAAATTTAAGTTTTTTTGAAAAAAGGGGACCCCTCAGTATAAATGCAAAAAAAGCCGACTTTTACGCATAAATGAGCGAAAAAGCGATTTTTTTCGCGTTTATACTGAGGGGTCTTATTTTTTTTCTAATAGTTTAAATCCCGCCCCAAAGCCTTATCTCTAAGCCTTTGCAAAAACGGCGAAGCGAAAATAAACGTCTGCAACTCTTGATTTGGGCTTTCCAAAACTTCGTCTTTGTTGCCTTGCCATTCGAGTTTTCCGAGGTGGACAAAGGAAATATTATCGCCGATTTCCATCACCGAATTCATATCGTGGGTGTTGATAATCGTCGTGATATTATTTTCAATTGTAATGCTTCGAATCAATTCATCAATCACCATACTCGTTTTTGGGTCGAGTCCCGAATTGGGTTCATCGCAAAACAAATATTTTGGATTCAAGACAATCGCTCGAGCAATGCCGACGCGTTTTTGCATCCCGCCTGACACTTCCGACGGAAATTTGAGGTTAGAACCCGCCAAACCCACGCGTTCGAGGCAATTATTGACACGGTCAACTTTTTCTTTACGCGTCAAATTGGTGAACATATCCAACGGAAAACGGACGTTTTGCTCGACGGTCATGGAGTCAAAAAGCGCTGAACCTTGAAAAAGCATCCCCACTTTCATCCGAATTTGGCGCGTTTGCTCTTTGTCGAGTTTGGTAAAATCCACATCGTCGTACCAAACAGTCCCCTCAGTAGGAACGACCAAACCGACCAAAGTTTTGAGTAAAACGGTCTTTCCAGCACCCGAACGCCCGATGATAAGGTTCGTTTTGCCCGATTCAAAAACGGTCGAAATGCCTTTTAAGACTTCTTGTTGACCGAAAGTTTTCTTTATATTTTCTGCGCGAATCATAATAAATTTCAGATTTCATATTTCAAATTCCAAATTCCAAATTCACCACTTGGCATTTGGAATCTGAAATTTGGAACCTTTAAGAAGTGAGAACAATTGTAATAATATAGTCGGCCAAGAGAATCGCAATGTCGCTGTAAACGACCGCATTTGTGGAGGCTTCGCCCAATTCGACGCTGCCACCTTTGACGTAGTAGCCTTGATAACAAGAAATTGACGTCAACAAAAACGCGTAAACCGTCGCTTTAACGAACATCATAAAGACGTTGTAAGGAATGAAAAATGACCGCAAACCACGTACATAATCCGTATGAGAGAGCAAATCGGTCGGTACACTCGCCAAATAGCCGCCCAAAATGCCGAGAAAAGCCGACAGCGCCACGAGCATCGGAATCATCAAAAGTGCCGCAATTAATTTGGGCATAATCAGATAACCCGCCGTGTTGACACCCATGATTTCCATCGCGTCAATGTGTTCTTTTTGGCGCATTCCACCGATTTCGGCCGCCATATTCGAGCCGACTTTGCCCGCTAAAACCAAGCAAGACACCGTCGGCGACAGCTCAATAATGCACAAATCGCGCACGATGTAACCGATATAATAACGTGGAATTAACTGCCCGCCGAGCTGATACGCAAACTGAACGGCCGCTACGGCACCGACAAAAACCGACACCAAAGCCACGATAATCACCGAGCCGACGCCGATGTCGTTCATCTGACGCACCGTTTCGTTCCAATACATCCGCCATTTTTCGGGACGGGCAAAAGCGCTACGCAACATCAAAAGGTAGCTGCCGAAATGATTAAAAAAATTGAGACTGAACACGTATTTGGGAATTAAAAATTAAAAATTTTGTAAATAATTGATTACCAATTATTTGAAATTTAATATTGCCTATTTCTACGACGGAAAAGCGATTGATTAGTCCTTAGATTCAAGTTAAGAAATGGTCTTGGAAAATAAATTTAAGGCGTAAAACTAAGTTTTTATTTGAGGTTAACGCAAATTAGACGAATTTGCGGCGTTTTTTTGTCGCTTCCATTCGGTGTTCCAACATTTGACAACTTCTTAAAAATTGTCAAATCTAAAAATATATAACTTTCAAGTAATTGATTATCAATAATTTATTAAAAAATAAAAATAATTTCATGAATCCAAAACATCTTTTATTCGCCTTTTTTTGTTTAATTTTTATCGTAAAAATCAACGGTCAAGGGACCCCTCAGTATCCCATCATTACGGACGTTCCGACGCGTCAGATGAATGATATGAAAAAAACATTTCCGTTCGACATTATTTTAAAGGACACTTTGGGCCAAATGTTTAGCTCAACCAATGTGTTGCCCACAAAAAAGAAGCCACTTGTTCTGTTTTTTTGGATGACAACGTGCGGGCCGTGCCGCCAAGAATTGGAAATAATTAAGGCCAATTATGCCGATTGGAAAAAAGAAACGGACTTCCGAATGATTGCCATCTCACTCGATTTCCCTGATTTATATCAAAATTTTGTCACACGCGTAAAAAAAGAAGGTTGGCAATTTGAAGCCTTATTCGACCTCAAACGAGAGTTTCCAAATGTGATGCCTTACGGTGGTTTGAATGGCTTGCCGCAAGTTTTTGTGATGGACGAAAAAGGAGAAACGACCTACCACCACCGCCGTTTTATTCCCGGCGACGAAAAAGAATTGTTTGAAGCAATTAAGAAAGTGAAATAAAGAAATTTCAAATTCCAAGGATTCCAAATTTCAAATTCCAAATTCCAAATTCCAAGGATTCCAAATTCCAAATTCCAAATTTCAAGGATTCCAAATTCCAGATTTCAAATTCCAAATCTGGAATCCTTGGAATTTGAAATCTGGAATTTGGAATCTGGAATTTGGAATCTGGAATCCTTGGAATTTGAAATCTGGAATTTGGAATTTGGAATCTGGAATCCTTGGAATTTGAAATCTGGAATTTGGAATTTGGAATCTGGAATCCTTGGACTTAGCTTTCGCTAACTTTTTTTGAGAAAAAAGAAATTCGCATCTTTGTTCTTAAAAAGGATGTTAGAAAGATATGAATCTGAGCCAATCGGCTCTTT
>JAYUKJ010000512.1:0-13047 GCA_043764555.1 Saprospiraceae bacterium | reverse complement strand
TTTCTTTCAAAGCCGATGAAGACATTCTGTTTTTGTCGGATGCGACGCTCCCTTTTCATCCAAACGGGTTGACTTTTGCCGTTGAACTCGACGGAGAAAACACCTTCGCTAAAACGTATTTCTCAATTGGCGGCGGCTTCGTTGTCGAAGAAACGACGCTTAAAAATGAGTCAAAACCCGCCGTAAAACTGCCATTTCCGATTGATTGTGCCGAAGATTTGCGTCAACACTGCATTTCCGAAGGCATGGACATTGCCGAAATTGTGTTGGCAAACGAATTGGTGTGGCGCTCGGAAGCCGAAATCGTCGATGAATTGCTCAAAATATGGTCAACCATGCGCGATTGTCTCTGGCGCGGCGCCCATACTGAGGGGGTACTTCCCGGCGGTTTAAATTTGGCGCGCCGTTCTGCAAAGCTCAATAAGAGCCTTTTGAAAGGCGCGACTTATGCCAATTATGGCGAATGGATGGCGGTAATGCAGAAAAATGGGGGTCTTTTTTCACAAGTTTTGAACTGGGTAAGCTGTTTTGCTTTGGCTGTTAATGAGGAAAATGCGGCGTTTGGTCGCGTTGTGACCGCACCGACAAATGGCGCAGCGGGCGTGATTCCTGCCGTTTTGCAATATTATATCGCGTTTGGGGGCGGCAATTCGCGCGCAAAAATCATTGAATTTCTCCTCGTTGCGGGAGAATTGGGCAGTATTTTCAAAAAAGGTGCGACAATTTCGGCCGCAATGGGCGGTTGTCAAGCCGAAATCGGCGTGTCGTCGGCCATGGCGGCGGGTGCTTTGACGCACTGCACGGGCGGCACAATTCGCCAAACGTTGATGGCAACCGAAATTGCGATGGAACATCATCTTGGCTTGACGTGCGACCCAATCGGCGGACTCGTCCAGATTCCGTGCATCGAACGCAACACGATGGGCGCCATAAAAGCCATTACGGCGAGTCAATTGGCTTTAATAAGCAATCCCGACAACGCAAAAGTCTCGCTCGACAACGTGATTGAAACGATGTGGCAAACGGCGTTGGACATGAATTCTAAATATAAAGAAACGAGCGACGGCGGTTTGGCGATAAATGTGCCGATTAGTTTGAGTGAATGTTAATTAGAAAAAGCATACCGCGCTGCACCTTTCCCAAAGTTTTTAACTTTTGGAAAGGTATTTCACAACGAAAAAATAGACTTTCATACCTATAAAAGCAATAAAATTCCCACGCCTACCCTATTCTAAAATAAATAATTCGCCTTGAAAAGCGTAAATTCGCTAAAAGAGGACCCCTCAGTATAAAAGCCTTTTTTTGTCGAAAAATCGTTAAAAAGCCGTTTAATTGACGTGAAATGCGTTAATTAAACGGCTTTTTTTGTTTTCTAAATTCATAAAAAAGAGAAAAAACGAGCCATAAAGTCATCTGAAAGCCGTAAAACGGACAAATCGTTTTTTGCGGATAATTCGCTAACAGCGTACATTTGTCTTATCAAAAAAAGAGAAGCTAAATAAATCTTAATTATCAAACATTTTAAAAAATAAAGGATATGAAAACGGACAACATGATGAGCCGCATCTCACAAATTCTTGCCGAAAACGGCATCCCTGCGAACGTTTCAAAAATTAACGGTCACTTTGAAGTGACGGTTGCAAAATCGGATAAAGCCGTCAAAAGCGCGTCAACTTCTTTAGAGTCGTCGTTTGTTTATCTCGACAGCACACCCGGCTACTAATTGGGCATCAAAAAGAAACAGATTTTTAAAGATGTTCACGGATTATTAGATATTCTTACATAATTTTAAAGATTACTAAAGATTACTAAAGATAAATAAAGAAATCTAAGGCAACATCCATAAAATTGGTTGGTTTTTAGTCTAAACGGGCAATTTCGACTCACATCGAAGTTGCCCGTTTTTTATGCGGCACCATAGACCACAGATGTATCCAATAAAAAACCCTTGCGACACGTGCGTTCGCAAGGGTTTTTTATGAAAAATACTGAGGGGTCCTATTTTCCCCAGAAGGAATCTATTTAGTTCGATTGAAACTCAACGCGACGGTTCAATCGGCGTCCTTCTGCCGTACCGTTGTCCGAACTTGGTTGCGCCGAACCATAGCCTTTTGCCGTCAAACGGCTCAAAGTGATGCCTTTTGAGACCAAATAAGCCAAACAAGCGTTGGCACGCTGCTGCGATAATTTCACATTTACGGCTTCGCTGCCCGTTTTGTCCGTGTGTCCGCCGATGCTCAACCGCAACTGCGCATTGCCTTTCATGACGTTCACCACATTGTCCAAAACGCCGTAAGAAGATTTGGTCAACTGCGCACTGCCCGTCTCAAACTGCACACCTTGCATGGCGTAAGTCATCACTTCTTGCTCTTTTTGAGTCAAAATGACGGGTGCCGACGGCGTTACAACTGCGGGCGTTGTTACGACCTTCGGTGGCGTTACGGGCGTTAGTTTACGCGCTTCTGCCTCCAATTTTTCTTTTTGAGCCAACGCTTTTGCTTCAAATTCGATGCGTGCTTTTTCTTTTTCAATCCGCAATTTTTCGGCTTCCGCGCGTGCTTCTGCTTCCAATTGCGCTTTTTCAGCCTGCATTTTAGCTTCCGCTTGAGCGGTTGCTTGCTCAGTTGCCGCCCGTTCAGCCGCTTCTTTTTGGGCTTTTGCCGCCGCATCCGCTTGGAGACGCGCCGCTGCTGCTTCATTTAGCGCTTTTTCTTTAGCCGACATTTTTGGTTCAACATCGAGTCCTAAACCGCCGACGGGAAATATCAAGCCGAGCGAATGCTGCCAGCTGTTGCGCTGCGCGGTAAATGACTTGCGAAAACCCGTTCCAACGGTCACAAATGTTTGGTCGGCGACTCTAATGTTAACACCACCACCGATGAGTGTACCCCAATTCCAGGTCTTCGCAATGTTTTCAGCCGAGAAACCGACCGAAGCGTAAGGCACAAGCAGACCGCCGTTGTCGTACCGACCGACGAGCGATGGGTCGAATCCCCACGTGCCTTGCAGCGATGAATTGCCCGATTTGAACAACGGCACGCCCAATCTCAAGGGAACGTAGAGGTCTAAATACGATGTTAGTCCGTGCGCATAACCAATTTCAACGCCTTGCAGAATGTCGTCGTTCGCCTTGTTTGCACCCGAATTATCGGTGAACAAAGTATAGTTTTTCATCTTGTAAGTTACTGAGTTTATTTGCGCGTGCGCAGCAGTTGCCGTCAAAACCAAGATGATGGTCATTAAAAGAATGTTGTTCTTTTTCAAAATAAGGATTTTTTTAAAAATGAGTAATATAAGTTTAGAAGTAGCACGTACGATAATCAGACGGATTACACAGCGCCAATGTATTGATAACTAAAGACAAAAATAGAAATTTTGCGAATATATGATTTCTTAGACGTGTTTTTTTTTTCATTATGCAAAGATTTCTCTGAGATATACGGCATTTATGCTTGGATTTTGGATTTCAACATAACATAACGACTGCAAAATCGCGATAATAGTTAGCTTTATTAAGATAAATCATCCGTGAAAATCCGCGCAATCTGTGAACAAATGCCACTTGTCAAAAGCCTGTGGATAACTTTCAGGACCCCTCAGTATTTTGCCCATACCCTACCCCAAAATCGCCGCCGCCGCCGCGCCGCGCAATTTTTTTCAAAAACAAATATCTGTTTTTATTAATTTTTAAAATCCACAAATTACTGAAAGCAATATAGGTTTTTGTATAGGTTAAAGAGGTATAGGTTTGTCCACCAAAGTACACGTTATATACTCCACCAAAGTACACGTGGTTTTGGACCTATTTCACCCCAAACTTCATGTGGATAAGTCCGCAAAACACCTTCCAACTATCAAAATCTGCATGAGGGTCTGATAATAACCCATTTCCCCCCAAACTTCACGTGGATAACCTAATGCATTGACTTTGAAAGCCTATTTAGCGGGTATTTCCCCCCAAACTTCACGTGGATAACCGCAACTTCCCCCAATTATCTGTTTCAAAAAGGCAAACTCCACCAAAGTACACGTGGATTAGAATGCGCCCTATTCCTCATAATCGGTTCAAAATCAATGAAAAAAGGGTTTCAAACATTAAGTTTGAAACCCTTTTCCTACTTTAGAACTTGGATGATTTTGGGGGGAATCGGCGACGGCGAGTTTTGGAGGTAAAATCCCTTGTTTTTGTCCTCTGCCAATTTGGCAGTCGGGTATTGCGTGAGGACGACTTTAAGGGTTCGGCGAAAGACTTCTTTGAATTTATCCATGCGGTCGTAGCCTTGCCCGAATTGCTCTTTGAGGTTTGACCACGCCACGAATTGCGGTTGCCCGTGCGGAATGCGGTGCAGTCGTTGCGCAAGCCACGCGTAAATATCGAGTGCCATTGCGTTGTGCGAGAGCGCGGCGAGTGCGCGTTCGTCGAGTGGAATCGCGTGATTGATGAGGCTGGAGAAATAATCTTCGGTCAATTGGATTTTCGATGTCCACAAAACCCGCTGTTTTTCGTCTTTCGGAAACCAAAGGTCGAACGCTTTAACGATTTTCAAATCCACTTGCATACCCTTTTCGCCATCGGAGTAGCCAATGCTTACGGTACTCGCAGTGATGCGGCGCAACTGTTCTTTGGCTTCTTTTATCGTCCGTCCGTCGGTATTTAAGCCGATTTTCTTGATAAAACCCGTCATGCTGTCCTCAACATCAATAATTCGATTTTGCGTTTTGACGGCTTCGCTGTTGATGTGTGCCAAAATAAGGCGCGCTTTTGTGCCATACGGCAGGCCAACGAACTCAAATTCGCCCGTTTCGGGGTTCAAAACGTGGTTTCCTTGAATCGCGAGGCTCACGTTGCCTTGCTTTTGTTGCCAAATTTTCACGTCGTCCCCCGGGTTTCGGTAGGGCAAAAACGTTTGGCACAAGACCGAATGCTGAAAAATAGCGTCTTCGATGCTCGCGCGGTCGAGCCGCACTTGCATTGCGCCTTCCAAGATTTTTTTCATCACCTTGCTAATGCCCCCGCTATTTTCGGGTTTTATATTTTTATCTTCCATAGCAGACTCATTTCTCGATTTAATTTAGAGCGGTATTTGAAGCGTCTTCTAAAAGTTCGTGCTTTAAATATCTTCACCAATAAAGATTTTTAAAGATTTTTAAAGAAATTTAATGAAACTTAAATTTTTTTAAAGAAAAATAAAGAAATTTAAAGTTTCTCGGAACAAAAATGAAACAAAATAAAGATTTTTCTTTGAAAAACCACCAAAATACTGAGGGGTCTTTTCAGATTCTAAATTTCGAATTGAATCGTTCTTGGAATTTGGAATCTGAAATTTGGAATCCCCTATCCTTATTTCGGTTTTTCGTAGAAATCATACAGCAACGACACAATAAACCCTTTAATCGTTTGCCCGCGTCTTTTGGTGTCTTTCCGCATTTGGTCCATGATGTCCTTTGGAATATCGAGTGTCAAGCGGTGAAGCGCTTCTTTATCTTCTTCGGCGATGATTGCCCGTGTCGATTTTTTTCTTGCGGGTGCCACTTTTGGCATTTCGACAGCTGCCGCAACCGCTACTGCGGGTATGTCGGCTACAACTGCGGCTATCGGGCTATTTGCGGCTTTTGCGCCGACTGAATGGAGTTTTTCGGCAATGGCATCGGCGTCATAAGAAGTCACTTCTTTTTTCTCGTTGCCTTTGATGCCTTTTAAGAACTTGCTCATTTTCTTTAAATTTAAGGATAAATAAAGATGTTTAAAGAATACTAAAGATTTTTATGAATAAATAAAGAAAAATATGCACTTTCTTGCTCAAAAATAAATTTTATACTGAGGGGTCCTAAAATTTTGAGCGATGCCTAAAAAATGCATTTTTTGCTTTTATGGTTCGATAAGTTTAGGAATTCATCAAATCATAAAGATGAATAAAGATAAATAAAGAAACTTAAAGACTTTTATGGATAATTTCTTCAAAAACCCCCCTCATTTCATCTCTTGCCTTCGCATCTTTGGGATATTCAAAAACGCCCATGCCCAAAGTCATTGCTTCGATATAACTCGCACGGTCGGCGAGGCGGTTGTCAAGCAGTTCAATACCGACTTCACCGAGATATTGCTCGATTTCTTTAGAAATTGATCGATTGCCTTTATACATATTGAGCATCAAAAAGGCTTTGATTTTCTTACCCGTTCGCGATTCCACTTCTTCGGACACGATTTCGTACCATTCCATGAAGTTTTGAAGGCTCCAGATGTCGGCACTTTTAGCGGTTATCGGCACAATCACGACGTCCGAAATCGCAATTGTTTTGGTTGCCAGTTTTTCAAGGTCGGGACGACCATCTATAATAATGACATCATAGATTTTTTTTAAGGCTTCGGCCTGTTGCGTGAGTTGTTTTTCTTCAACGCCCGACACAATAATCGGCGGCAAATGCTCGGCGCGCTCGCCTGCCCAACGCATTGTTGTTCGTTGTTTCAAATCCGTATCAAGAATACAGACTTTTTTGCCCGCGTGAGCGAAACAAACGGCCAGATTTTGAGCAACGGTGCTCTTGCCAACACCGCCTTTTAAGTTTGTTACAGCGATAATCATTGATTTTAGTTTTAAAGAAATTTACAGATTTACACAGATTAATGAGGAATTTTCTGCTTTTATAAAGAAAAATATGGTGAAATAAAGATTAATAAAGAAATTTAAAGCATTGTCTTTACAGCTATGATTCGCTCTTACGCAGCGAAAAAATTGAGTGGTTGATAATGAATAAAGAAATTTAAAGAAAAATAAAGATTTAGCTTTAAAAGCAATTTGTTATCTACCGTCACCATTAAAACTTATTTTTAAAGATTAATAAAGAAAAGTAAGTATTTCTATTTATTAATCTTTAAAAATAAGTTTCTCTTTGCCATGTTATTGACCACTTTTGAAAACGGGTTGTTCTTACATTTGGCAACACAACGAGATTGCTGCGCGTAAAGATTAATCTTTATTGATAAAGAAATTTAAAGACTAATGAAGATTTTTATTCAAATTTACTTTCAACTTTTTGTTTTTAACAAAAAGACCCCTCAGTATTCTAACCAATTTTTTGTTTTTAACCGCCTCAAATCCTTCACACTTAAAAGTGTGGGCAAGATGCAGAATTTAGGCAGAGCGTTTAAAAATAAAGCCTTCTCGAATTTTAGCGTGGGGTTTTCAAAGTGTAGATTGTATATCGTTGCTTGTTTTTCGCTGCAAAAGTACGTTTTCTATCTTTATTTATCCATATTTTTAAAGAAAAAAAAAGATAAAAAAGTATTTTTCTTTATAAATAAAGAAATTTAAAGACGAATAAAGATTTTTTCAATCGCGAAATGCAACGAAACCTAAATCTTTAAGTTGAATGGAAAATTGTTGTAGTTGAGGACCCCTCAGTATATTCCCCTTTTTTAGAGAAATAATCTCGCCTTTTGTTATTCAAATTTTTGAATGACAAGAAGGGAAGCGACAAGGGCGGCAAAAAGCCAAAACGAAAGTGTTGAATGTCGATTATCGTTATCTTCAGGTTTATATTGTCAACTGATGTTGCGCAGAAGGTGCGCAGAAGGTGCATAGCACCACGATATTTGTAGGATAAATCAATGTGCATTTTCACCAAGGTGTATGACACTTTAATCATTAGTGAACGATATTTCGGCGCTACACACTTGTGCGTAACATCAGTTGTGAATATAATCGGTGTAGGTTTTTACAAGAAAGTCCTAAAGTTGTGCATTTAATTCGGCCGAGATTTAGTCACGCACTTTATTTTTTTTAATCATCTCGTTTCTACCCTACCCGTATTTTTTGTTTTTTGTAATTGCTTGATTATCAGGGAATAAGAAAATTTGTGTTGATTCTAATTTTCATGAATTTACGAAAGCCGCTTTAAAACGCTGTATTTTTGCGTAACATTTAGAACACATTTAGCCAAAAATAGGCAAATTCTGCCCACATCTTTGAGCCATGAAAAAAGAGATAAGAAATGTATCAATTTTTCGGTCACGCAGCTCCCCGCTATCAGACGCACACAACACAACAACACGAAATTTTCTACCGCCCATTCACTTTTAACGTTTAGTGTAGCTCTTTAACCATTTTTATTCATTTATAAATTATCGAATTTCATGATTCACACGTCTATTCGCGCCGCCGTTGTTGCCGCATTTATGTTCATCAGCGCGCAAATCCAAGCGCAACCCGTTGTTACGGAGTATTTTCAAGTGTCTGAAACGTTCACAATTGACATGAAAGACAAAAAAACCCGCGAACTCATTTTCACTAAAGGCGTCGTTGACGCGGAGTGGCAAGCGGGCAAACGTACGTTCGCCATCAGCTACAATCCGTATCAAACGGACATTGACGCGGCTATCAAATCGGTGAAAGAGAAAGTCGGTGCGGCAATTTTGACATCTAAAAATCGTCTTTTCACAAGTTTGACGCGGTTTTAAGCAAGGGAGAAGACATTTTAACGTATGAAGGACATAAAAAAAACGGTAGTTGATGTAGTCATCAATTGCCGTTTTCTTTTTAATTTGAAAAGTAGTACCCCTCAGTATTTTTCTTTAAAAAACTGTTTTGATCTTCATTTTTCTTTAAAAATCTTTACAAATATGCATTCTCTATTACTAATGTTACGCAATCCTAAAAGGCTTTAACTTGAATAACTCCGTGTGAAACGCGGGGCTATTCAAGTTAAAGCCTTTTAGGATTGCGTAACATTGATTATTTCTTCCTCCAAACCGCACCGCCTAACCTTAATTCCTTGACAACGCCATCAGCATCCAATTGAAATGTATATAATTCGGGCGGAAACCACGCTTTATTATAGACAGCTTTAAATGTGTTATAGTGCCAATGCTCTAAATCTGCGGATAACTGCGCCGAAAACAGTATGTTCAACTTGCCGTTTTTGAGCGTGACCACCGCATCGCCAAGGAGCGGGTCGGTGTATGTGCCAACGTATTTTTCCAAAGATAAGGTAGGGGCAGTTTTGAGGATTTGCGACCGTTCTTTTTGAGCCGTTGCCGAATCGCGCGTTGTCTTAAAGCCATCGTACATTTTTTTGAAATCGGCGCTCCAGTCGCGCAATTCGCTTGTTTTCCCTTCTTTTTTATTCAGAAAAACGTCGAAAACGCGGTACATAATGGCGTGCCTAACTTCGGTGTGGTCGCGGTTGCCAAAGACGTAAACGCCGATGCGTTCCGACGGAATCAACCCGCAAATAGCCACCGTTCCGTCCAAGCTGCCCGTGTGAAAGTTCACTTTTTCGCCCCGATAATCGTGTTGAAACCATCCCAAACCGTAAGTCATCCAATTCGGTTTTGTCAAAGTGGCGGTCGGATAAAAGCTCAAAAGCGGCACTAAAGCGTGCGGTTGCCACAAATCGGTCAGAGTTTCGGACCGCACCAAAGGTTTGCCGTTGATTTTTGTGGAATCGAGCCAAAATTGCAGCCATTTGCTCATATCATCGGCACAAGACCACACCGAACCCGCGGGCGCAATGGCATCGGCTGAACAGTTTTCGATGGTGGCGAGCTTTTGATTAACAAAATCGTGCGGCGTTGAGCGGTTTTTTTCACTCATTGATTGCCGCAAAGTCGAAAAAGTGCGTTTCATACTGAGGGGTCCAAAAATGCGCTTTTCTACGAAGGTTTCCCACGACATTCCGCTCAATTTGGCGACCACTTCACCCGCCACGAGGTACATGATGTTTTGGTAAGTGTAGCCGCCGCGCAAGGAGTAAGCGGGTTTAGCGCGTTGGAATTTTTTCAGAATATCTGCCGAAGTGAGGTCACTCCAACCCCACAGGAAATCGGCGTTGCCCATGCCTCCGTTGTGGGTCAAAAGGTCTTGAACCGTCAATTCGTTCGTGATAAACGGGTCATTTACCTTAAAATCGGGCAAGTGTTGCACCACTTTATCCGTCCAATTCAGTTTTTTCTCATCCACCAAAATGCCCAACGCCAACGCCGTCATGGCTTTTGTGGTCGAGGCACAGGCGAATAGCGTTTGTCCATCAACGCGCTCGGTTTTGCCTAATTCGCGGACGCCAAAGCCTTTCGACAGCATAATTTTTCCGTCTTTCACAACCGCCACCGCAAGTCCTGGGGTTTGCCAATCAACGATGGCTTTTTGGATGTAAAAATCTAAGTCGGTTACGATTTTTTCGTCGGTTTGCGCCGTCGTTTCTGGCGTGATGGAAAGGAGAAATAGGAGGAAAAATAGACCCCTCAGTAAATTATTAGCCATGTTGTTGTTTTTTGATATGAAGTTAAAATAGGTGATAGATTGAACGTTTGGTGTATGATGCGTCTGTTTTTATCTTTATTTTTGAATAAATTTCTTTACTAATCTTTAAATTTCTTTGTTTGTAAAGAAATTTAAAGATTAATAAAGAAATATAAAGTCTATTCCTTAATTTTTCATGGATTTAATCCAGTCTCTAATCAGCTTAACACCTTCGACGTGTTGCATTCTCCGTCCTAATTCAGGCATCATGACGCCCGGGTCAAGCGATTCCATGCGGTAAACCAAGATACTTGCCTGTGGTTTATTTGGTACAATATCGTAAGCCAAATTTCCCGACCCGCGACCCGCCGCAATCGGCGTTTTGTAGAAACCATAAGCGGTACTGTCGGTTGTTTTCCAATCTAAAAACAAACCTGAAGTTTGCGCGGGCCCCGTCTTGTTGTGACAATGCGCGCAATTAGCATCCAAATAAGCGCGCGCTCTCGTGTCGAGTGAGGCGGAAGTATTGCTGTAATCGGCTTTCTTTGGCACGTCTTTTAAGTCGTCGGGAGGACTCCTTAGTATATCGGCATTTTTCCACCTAATCAATTGATTTTCAGTGGTATTTGCGTACGAAAAATCGCCGTTTAATTGCCTTGCCGACGGGCCAATCGGTGTCATTGTGCCGTTGCGTTCGTGGCAGCCTTTGCACTGATTCATGTTCGGAATCGTGTAATCCAAATCGTGTTTCACGCCTTTTTCATCGCGCCAAGTCACCGCCGCGTTACCGCCCGCGACTTCCAAGATTGCGTCGGTTTGTTCATCATTCCAAATGTAAGGCAGCGCTACCCAACCGTTTTCTTGATGCAAAAGCACGCGCGTTTCAATTAGTCGGCGCCCTTTTGCGGCATTTCGCTCGTCATTCGTGTAATAAAAAGTTTTAATAATGGCGGTTCCTTTCGGAAATTGAAAAACAGAATCGGGGTTATAGTCCACAAATTGATTGTTGGGCAGCCGAACAAACCGCAATTTGTGCGCATAATCCGAAAACAGCGGCGCATTGAGGGCGTACGGCATAACATTTTGAGCGGGTTTCTGCTCCTTCATCATGCCTTCAAAAAAGCCATAATCCGACAATTTTTCTTTGAACGTGTCCGTTTTTGACGTAAAAGTCGTCGCTTGATTGAGAATAAACACGCCCAAGATGACGATTATTAAACTTGCTTTTTTCATCTGAATATTAAATTTATAACACTGAGTTGTGAAACGAATGACGTTTATTAACTGATGTTACGCAGCGTGGTGTTGACTCTACGAGTCAAGCAAGAAATTATTTGATAATGCGGTTATAAATATGTTGAACCTAACGGTTCAACCACGCTAAATTTTGACTCTAATTGGACCGTTAGGTTCAACATATTTATAACAAGCAAAACGACCATTTTTCTCTTGACTCGTAGAGTCAACACGGACTTGCGTAACATCAGTTATTAACACGAATTTGTACTTAAAAATCCCAAATTTTCGCTTTTTTAACGTAAAATACTGAGGGGTCCCTTTTTGGAGGATTTTCGCTACCTCTACTTTAGTCCGTGTTAATCCGCGTAATCGGTGGCAATTTTTTACTTAAAATCCAATTTGGTTAACGCGCAATCAAATTGATTGGCAGCGCGATTGGGTTTTTTGAAATTATGCTCGGCGTCCATAGTCAAAACTGTTTGATTTTTATTGTTTTGAACACAGATGCGGCTCTGTGTTTTGTCCGCTTTGCCGTCGATAATGCCGTCATAGACCACGTGCGGCGCATTTTTGCCCACTTTTAGCTTAAACCAATAAATTTTTCCGATGGTACTGCTCAACGGCACGCGTTTTCGTTCGCGTTCAAAAACGTTATCGTGAATATAAATCGCGGAAGGGTAGGGGTAGTAGGCGGTATCTTTTATTGGATTTTGGGTCATGTAATAGCTGATAATCCCGACGCCCGTCGTGACGTTATTGAGGATTTGGTTGTCAAAAATTTCCACATTGCTCGTCGCCAAAATCAGAACGCCCGTTCCTTTAGGCACTTTTGCGACGATATTGCCCTTGGGCGCAAAATTTGCGAAGTTATTTTCCTTAATCACGTTGTTATACACCCGCACAAAACCGCCCTTTTTTTGAACCAAATCGGGTAAATCGAACACCAAAATCCCGCCCGTATTGTTCACCGCAGTGTTGTGATGCACATCGGCGTACAAAGAATTTTCGATTTCGATGCCCGCAACATTGTGGTAAGCCGTGCAATTTTTAACGACAATGTGCTTAGATTGCCCGACGTAAATGCCCGCATCAGACGCGCCGATTGCGGTGCAAGAATCAATCAACACCTCTTCGCACTGCACGGGATAAAGGCCATAACCGCCGTTTTTTTGCGACGGTTTTCCTGTCCACTCCGTTTTTACGCGCCGAAAAGTGATGCCTTTGACGTGCATCGTCTTGATAAGGTCGCCTTTAGAATCCTGAACGGTGAGGTCTTCGAGCGTGATATTTTCGCAATTCGTGATTTTGATGCCTTCCGCACCCGTCAATTGACCTTTAAAAGACAGAAACGTTTTGTCCATGCCTTGCCCTTTGATGGTGACATTTTTTTTGCCATCCATGGACAGACTTTTTGACATTCGGAAGGACCCCTCAGTAATAGTGATGGTTGAACCGTTTTCAGCCACAATCATTTGGGTTTGGATGCGTTTTTCAATATCGGCTTGCGCATTCGCCGACGTGACGTAAGAAAAGGCAATGAGTGCGAGAAGTAGCGATTTTTTCATGATTT
>JAYUKJ010000511.1:0-13049 GCA_043764555.1 Saprospiraceae bacterium | reverse complement strand
AAATTCAATTTAGACCATAAAATAAAACTTTTGTACGAAAAAACAAAATTTTAGCAGAAATATTTTCTCTAATCACCTTGAATCATTAAAAAGATACCAAAATGTCTATTCTAAATCAAAAAAAGCCGCTTTTCCACGCAGGAAAGCGGCTTTTTTTGCTAAATTTTAGGATATTGTCCAATATCCTGCCGCATATTTGAAGGCGCGCGCTTTAGCCAAACCTATAAGTAAATCATAAGTCAAATATTTATCAAGTTCTTCTCTTTCTTTATCAGAAATCAAACCATCCTTTTTCTTTTCTACGAGCCATTCAATGCGTGTTTGAACCGAAGAAGAAAACTTAAAAGCCAAAATTTGCTGAGGCATAGCGTCTGCCATTAAAGCCGCAATTTGGTCTTGTGCGTTGAGTGAAGCTGCCATTTATGATTAAATTTAATGCAAAAATAGGAAAAAATTGGCAATATACTGAGGGGTCCATTTTTATTTTATTTTTATTAATCGTTTTATTACTCGCCTTTTACCGTCGGTTAATTCAAGAAAATAAACGCCACTTGGAAGGGCGCTTGGTGGTGTTAATGTCGTGTTGTGAGTTGTTATTTTTTCAGATAAAATGAGCTTTCCAACGGCGTCAAACAGCCTTATACTGAGGGGTCCTTCGTAATGAGTATTGTTGATTGCAAAGCTTGTTGTGAACGGATTTGGCGATATGCGGACGTCTAATTCCGTAGATTTCAAAGGCTCACTCACGGGCGTTAGGGCGGTGAAACGCCAAACTTTGGTGTCTGTATATTTTGCTCCATTCCACGTTTTTGTTATCAATTTTGTTTCTAATTTATCCATTTGACTGAGTGCGTAAAAACGTGCATTGGGGATGGTTGCCAAGTTCGTTCCGCCTTCAGTCGTGATGCGAAGTTGGTAAGCCGATGTTGTGTTTGAATATTCTGTCCAAATAATTTCTAATGTACTGTCTTGATTAACAATTGAGTCGCAAACGATTGGAAGAGAATAATCATTTGCAAAATAATTTCCCGAATTTGGCGTCAAGCTAATTGTTTTCCATAGCGTATGGTTTGCATTAAATAGCTTCAGAGTAGCATATTCGATATTCATATATTTCGCCCCGTTCTTTTTTAGCAAAATGCGTTTTATTGGTAATGCGTAAGTGCGTTCAAATGTAGCATTTGGTAAACTTAATACATTGTAATTGGTGTTAACTGTATTAATATTAAGGTTATATGTAAGAAAAATTTTATCGGGTTGCCCTATTTTTTATCAACCACAAAAGAACTATTTGAGTTAACTTTTAGAATTACACTATCATTTTCGTTCACAATTTGAGAAAGTCCATAGCCTAATCCAAGGTCGTACGAAAAAGCATATTCTACTAATGTATCATTAATAAAAATCTTATCATCGGCAAAGAATACGGGGTCATTATTATAAGTTGTACCGCCATTAGTTGGAACAGGAATTGAGACTGATTTATAAAGCGTATGGTTAGAATTATAAATCATAAGTGCCTTTTGAGGTACGTTTTTGAAGTAGTATTTCTCGCCTGCATAATTGAATTTTTGACGATGCATATTACTTGCCCTTTCATATATTTTCTCAAGTAACATAATTGACGTACTAAAAATTGATGTTTTATAATTGTCATAAAAATCTCTATTTTCAACAAATAGTTTCGTTGAACTACCTTTTAACTCGTTGACCGTCAAATAGTTATATCCAGTAGAAAAATAGTAAACTGAATCATTACGTTCATTCAGAATTTTGACTCGCGGATTATTTCCCAACGAATCCGTAAATCGCCAAACAAATTCCAGCAAGCTATCCCGATTAAAAATCGTTTCCAACACGGGCATATTCATCGCATCGAGCGACACTTTTTTGTTGATTTCTGTTGGATAATTCACCGTTTTCCACGGAGAATGGTCGGCATTGAATAACTGAATTTGCCGCGCAGAATCATCCACGTAGTACCATTTTTCACCACTTGTTGGGAGAAGAATGCGGCGCAAATCAGTCGTCGGATAGGTCGATTCAAGCGTGATTTGAGCCGAAATTGTCGTCTGCATCAATAGAATCAGCGCAAAAATGAAGATGTGTGTAGTTAATTGTCTCATATTTTAGAAAGGTATTTTTGATTGTAAAAACAAGCAAATGTAAAGATATTTTTGAAATTACCAACAATTTGTTAAAATATTTTTGTTTTTTTGTTTACAAAGAAAATATGCTTGTCGATGTCATTAATTTACCCTTATTTTGTTCAAAATTTCGATAAAATGGAAAAAATAAAAGCCTTAAAATCGCCCACCGAAACGGCTGTCGGCAAGACACGCAGCTACATAGAGCATACTGATAGCACCATTTTAGAGCGTCGGAAACGGCGTTTATTGCCGATTACTTTCGAGCAACGCGCTGCTATGGGTATCCGAGAAGTGCGCGTAAATGCGAGCTTTGAGGAATATTTGAAACTCTCGCACGACTGCGAATACCGCTTGCAATACAGTGATGGGCAAATACTTTCCTTCATCGAAATCAATCAAAAAACAAATACGATTATGGGAGAAGCTACGGTTAGCCACGAGCGTCTTGTTGCGCGATTTATCCAGTTTTTGGCAAACTTGTTTGACATACAGGATTCAAATTGCCAAGTTTTGGGCAGCAATATCAAAATCTTCATCGCCGAAGACCACAAAGCCTACAACCCCGATGTGGCGGTCGTGAAAGGCGAAGTAATAGAAAAAAATTATAAGTATAATAAGCGTACTTCTTCGGGCATTGTGAATCCGTACATCATTGTTGAAGTTTTATCTGATTCAACGCGCCGTTTTGATTTATCGGAGAAATTGAGAGATTATCAGCTCATTCCGTCGCTCGAACAAGTCATTTTCGTTGAACAAGGAACCGTTTGGGCATCCACTTATATTCGTAAAAATGCGCATGAATGGCGCAACATTATTTATGAATCGACTGATGCGCAGATTCCCGTTGGCGCGGGTTTTATTTCGTTGGAAAAAATTTATGCAAAGCCATTTTAGGAAATTAAAAATTATGAATTAAAAATCTGCAAGCGACTAATTTTTAAGCAATTGCAATTGCAAATTTGTTAATTTATCCTTTTTCTATTTCTTAGTTGGGCATTTAGGGACCCCTCAGTATATTTGTCTTATTTTGCTAAAAATTTTGAAATATGGTACTTACAAAAACAGCTTCGCATTTAGAGTACCTTGCTTTCGAGCGAGTCAGCGAAACACGTCATGAATTTATCAATCAAACCCTAATACCGATGGCAGGAGCTTCAAGATTCCACAATTTTATTACATTAAATTTGGCTGCCTTGATTTGGCAACTTATGAGAAATACGGATAACGAAACCTATCAATCAGATATGCGGCTACTGAATCCGTCAACGGGGAGTTATTTTTATCCTGATGTGATGGTGAGTGACGGCAAAGGAGAGTTAGTAGAAGATGGCTATTTTGATACTTTGACAAATCCGATTCTGATAGTTGAAGTCTTGTCACCTTCAACGGCTGTTTACGACAAAACCGATAAATTCATCGCTTGCCGAGGCATTAAAAGCCTAAAAGAATACATTTTAGTGTCTTCTGATAAAGTAATGGTTGAAATTTATCGTCGTAATTCGGATGATAATTGGTATTCAGTTGTTGAAACGAATCTAACAAATAACGTTAATTTTGAATCTATTAACCTTGATTTACCTCTAAAAGAAATTTATGCGCGGGTTTTCAAAAATTGAAGACCCCTCAGTATAAAACGTATTTTATGCGCCACCTTTCTAAAAGTTTGAAACTTTTGGAAAGGTTTTTTTTATGGTAAAAAAGCGAATTTGTTGCACAATTCATAAATAAATTATTCTAATCAAATGGTTAAATAAACTTTAAAGCGGGTGGATTATAGAAACTCAAACCGATTTACGACGTTTATTTGTCTGAATCTTTTAAATAAAAAATGCACGATGAAAAAAGCAATCTTATTGGTCACAGCCTTATTGACGGCTCAATTCGCCCACGCACAATTTGGCGATTTATTGAAAAAAGCGGAAGACAAAGTGAATGCCGTTAAAACGGGTGGCGTTGCGGGTTTGTCGCAAGAAGAAGTCGGCAACGGACTCAAAGAAGCCTTGAATATCGGCTTGAACGAAGCAACGCAATTCCTGTCGTCAAAAGACGGTTATTTCAAAAGTCCGTACAAAATTTTGTTGCCCGAAGAAGCCCAAAAAGTGGTCGGAAAACTCAAAATGGTACCCGCTTTCTCGAATGTTGAAGCCGATTTGACGGAACGCATGAACCGTGCGGCGGAAGATGCGGCGCAAAAAGCGAAGCCAATTTTTATTTCTGCCATCAAAAAAATGTCTTTTGCGGATGCGATGAACATCCTTTCGGGCAACCCCGACGCCGCAACCCGCTACTTGGAAAAATCCACTTACACGGCTTTGTATGCCGAATTTAAGCCAATCGTTCAAGCCTCATTAGACGCCGTAAATGCGCGCTCTTATTGGAAAGACGCGACAACGGCTTACAACAAAATACCATTCGTGACGCGCACAAATCCTGAATTAGACGACCACGTTACGAAGATGGCTTTGGTCGGTTTGTTTAGTTTGGTGGAGCAAAAGGAAAAAGGCATTCGGTCGGATAACAAATTGAGAACCAGCGACTTATTGAAAAAAGTATTCGCTAAGCAGGACAAAAAATAGGTTTTAAAAACAAAAAACAAACACGTCAAAACCGACTAAACACGTACTGTTTAGTCGGTTTTTTATTCATTAAGTTACTTACTTTTATAAGTTTACTACGTAATAAACGCACAAAATAGTAAATATACTGAGGGGTCCTTCAATTGACATATTTTCATCAAACAACAGATATGCGTTGCCAAACTTTAAATTTTAATTTGAAATAATTACGTTTTCTTTAACGTTAAAATCTCGACACCTTTTATACATTTGAGCGTCAAAAGTACACCAACCCCAAAATAGGTAAAAATTGCCGATTATACTGAGAGGGTGTATTTCAACAGCGAAAAAAGGTTTTTCAACGAAATATTGTTCTTGAAAATAATAATTAAGCCAATTTTCCGCAACCATTAACGCATTTCACGCATTCTGAAAATCTATTTAAACTGTATTAAAATTCATGACAGACACATCACGCCGCAGTTTTATGAAAAACGCCGCAACATTCGCCGCCGCTACCACACTTGTTCCCAATTTGGATTGGTTGAAAACCGAAAAACCGATTGGCATTCAGCTTTGGAGCGTCAAGGAAGAAATGGCGGACGACGCCGAAAAAACCCTCAAGGCATTGAGTCGCATGGGTTTCAACTACGTTGAAGGTTTCGGAATGAAAAATGGCAAAATTTTCGATAAAACGACTGCCGAATTCCGCAAAATGTTGAAAGAATACGAACTCAAAATGTCAAGTTTACACCATACTTTCACGTCAAAACATTACGATGCCGCAAAAAAATCGGTAACAGACGACTGGAAAAAAGTCGTTGAAGATGCCAAGAAAATGGGTTGTCGCTACTTGGTTAGTCCGTGGACGGAAGATGCCGACCGCAAAAATGCCGACACATATAAGGAATTTTGCGATATGCTGAATAAAGCGGGTGAATACTGCAAAGAGCAGGAAATCCGATTCGGTTATCACAACCATGCGTTTGAATTTACGACGAAATGGGACGACAAAATGATGCACGAAGTGTTGATGGAAAACACAAATCCTGAGTCCGTAACGATGGAATTGGACTGGATGTGGGCAGTGCGCGGCGGTCAAAACGTTGTGAATTTGTTTGAAAAATACCCAAATCGCTTCGAATTGGCGCACATCAAAGACCTTGCGGAAGAGGGCAAAGACGAGTCAATTATCATTGGTGAAGGCGTGATTGATTTTGAAACAATTTTGACAAATATCCGCAAAGGCGGTACTAAAATGTTGATTGTCGAACTCGAACACTACCAAAAAGACCCCGTTGCGGACGTCAAAGTGTGCTTGAATAACCTCCGCGACATCTTGGACGACGTGGAAGCGGGCAAGTTGAAAAGTAAGAAAAAGAAGAAATAATTTCACAGTTATGAGTTATGAGTTATAAGTTATGAGTTTCGTGATTTTTCACATCTTATAACTCATAACTCATAACTTATAACTCATAACTAAATAACTATGGACAGAAGAGAAGCGATTAGACGCGCCGCAATTATGGTCGGCGGCTCGATTTTGATGCCCGATATTTTGAAAGCGTGGAATGCGCCGACGGTCATTGAAAATCCATTTTTCAAAATTACGGCGGCACAAGAAGCCTTGATTGCGGAAATTGCGGAAACCATTATTCCGACAACCATAACGCCTGGCGCAAAAGCCGCGGGTGTTCCCGCATTTATCATCAAAATGCTCGCAGATTGCTACGAAAAGAAAACATCGGACGATGTACTGATGAATCTCACGGCATTTGACGCAGGTTGCCAAACAAAATATGGCAAACCTTTCGTTGAACTCAACGAAACGGAGCGTATCGAAGCCTTGAAAGCAGCCGAAAAACAGGCTTTTGCCGACCGCGATAAGTATAAAAAAGAAGTTCAATCGTGGGGACAATCCACAATTGAGGGCGCTCAACCGTTCTTTTTTATGATGAAAAGTTTGACGGCAACGGGTTATTTCACGTCTGAAATTGGCGCGACCCAAACCCTTCGCTATGAAGCAGTGCCTGGCCGCTATGATGGCGACTTTCCGTACAAAAAAGGCGACAAGGCGTGGGCTACTTAATTCCAAATTTCAAAGATTCTAAATTCCAAGAATTCTCAGAAATTTGGAATTTGGAATTAAAAAAAAAGACCCCTTAGTATGTGGCGTCCTTACGACATCCCGAACATTGGGGAAACCGATTTTTATCATTTTTTCTATAAAAAATCACTCTATTAGTAATGAAGAAATTCTTTTCGATTGCCGCTCTAATCGCTGCTTTTGGCACAGCGTCAACTGCGCAAACTGCCGCAATTCCTATTGACATCAAAGGTTTGTTAGAAAAGCACACGTGTTATACGTGCCATAAAGTAGATAAAAAGATGGTCGGTCCATCTTGGCAAGACATTGCTAAAAAATCGTATTCGACAAAAGCATTTACAGCCTTAGTTTATAAGCCTGTTCCTGCGAATTGGCCGGGTTACACGCCAATGGTTGGTTTGCCAAATGTGCCAAAAGCGGAGATTAAAAAAATCGCTGAATGGGTCGCAACTTTGGCTAAAAAATAACGGGTTTTATCCTTTATTGAATGGATATCCAAAGTAAGTAAACGGTTGATAATACGCCGTTAATGGTTAGCTGTTATTCGTCATTTAAAGCGAATAACGGCTGAACTATAATCAATAACTAACTCAGTTTGGGAGATGAAAAAACTTTTTTTTACGACCGTTTTCATAGCTTTTTTTGGGACAATGTGGGGACAAACGCCCGAAATAAAAGCTATTTTAAAGCAAAATGCGTGTTCAAGTTGTCATAAGTTAAAAGGGAAATTAATTGCGCCGAGTTGGACAAATATTTCAGAAAAGCAATATTCAACCGCGCAGTTTACCGCTTTAGTTGCCGTTCCCGTGCCGTCAAATTGGCCACGCTACAAGGCAATGATTGGCCTGCCCGATGTACCAAAAGAAGACCTTGAAAAAATTGCGATTTGGGTCAATTCGATTAAAGATTAAGAAAACGTGTGCGGGAAATACGCTTCCCGACAATAATTAGAAGGACTAAAATTTACAAACAATGCTACGATTATTTTTTTACAGTATCTTACTAACCACAACTATCACTATTTCTTCTGCCCAAAACACCGACGATTTCCAGCAAAATATCAATGAAATGAAGCATTATCGCGCTATTTTGGCGAATGATGATGATTTTGACAGCATTGAAAATAAGCTCATCGTTGACATTAGTGGCGGCATCAAAACGGTTAAAATCAACGAAAAAACAGTTGATTTAATGGGCTTCAAAAAGATTATTTCCAAATTTTTGAACACAAACAAGGACAAAGAATCACTTCTCGTTGCGGGCAGTCTTGACCACGCAACACTGGATAATATTGTGATTTTTTCGCGCATTTTTAACGAGTGTAAAATGCTTTTCGACCCAAATGGGAAAAGCAAAATCTATTTCAAAAGCTTCAAAGATGTGGATGATTTTAGAATGAACGCCTCAAATATGGACGGAAATAGCAAGTTTTAAATCGTTGATTATTAGCTATTTAGCATAAAAAATGCAGATATACTGAGGGGTCCTAAATGTTGCCGATTGGGCAATATCTCAAATAAATGACTTATGGATAACAAACCACAATTCAATAATATTTTGCTTTACACGGGTGCAGAAGGTAAAGTGAAAATTGAAATTATTTATGAATCCGACACGTTTTGGTTGAGCCAAAAACGGATCGCGGAATTGTTTGGCGTTGAAAGAAGCGTTGTAACAAAACACTTGAAAAATATATTTGAAAGTGGAGAATTAGATGAAAAATCAGTGTGTGCATTTTTTGCACATACTGCCGCCGATGGTAAAAACTATCAGACTCAATTCTACAATCTCGACGCCGTTATTGCCGTCGGTTATCGCGTAAACAGTCATCAAGCGACACAATTTAGGATTTGGGCAACCAATACTTTAAAAGAATTTATCATTAAAGGTTTTGTTTTAGATGACGAACGCTTGAAACAAGGACGGAAATTTGGAAAGGACTATTTTGACGAACTTGTGGAACGCATCCGCGAAATTCGGGCGAGTGAACGGCGTTTTTACCAAAAAATTACCGATATTTACGCACTTGCCGCCGATTATAACAAGGATTCTGAAACGACAAAAACGTTTTTTACAACCGTTCAAAATAAATTGCACTGGGCAATTACGGGAAAAACGGCGGCTGAAATCATTTACACGGAAGCCGATGCCACTAAAACTTACATGGGTTTACAAACTTGGCGCAATGCACCCGACGGAAAAATCTTAAAATCCGACGTCACAATCGCCAAAAACTACATGAATGAAGCGCATTTGCAAGAACTCAATCGCATCGTTTCCGCGTATTTGGATTTGGCAGAAAACAACGCAAAGCGACAACAATTGATTTTAATGGGCGATTGGAGCCGATTTTTAGACGGTTTTTTGCAGTTGTCAAGCTATCCAATTTTAATGCACAAAGGTCAAGTATCGCAATTGGAAGCGAAAATTAAAGCCGAATCGGAGTTTGAAAAATATAGAATTACGCAAGACGAAATTTTTGAATCTGATTTCGATAAAGAAATAAAAAAACTCAATAATTTGTCGCTTTTTAGCGATTAATGGCATTTTTTATAAAAAAATGGCTCGAATACTGAGGGGTCTTAAAATTTAATTCCACATTAAAAATACACATAAAATGAGCTATTTAGAACACATTGAAATCAATGCAGACATTAGATTCGGCAGACCTTGTCTCAAAGGAACTCGCATAAGTGTTTATGATGTTTTGGGTTGGTTGGCATCGGGGATGTCTCATTCAGATATTGTTGAGGATTTTCCAGAGTTAAATAATACGCAGATTTTGGCGTGCTTGGCTTATGCAGCCGAAAGAGAACGGAAAGTAAAAATTGCCGCATGAAACTACTTTTTGACGCCAATATTTCATACCGAATTGTCAAAAAATTACAGTTCGCCTTTCTTGATTGCTTACACGTAAGCCGAACAGGACTAAATTTTCCTGCGAAAGATTCGGAAATTTGGAAATTGGCCCGTCAAAATAATTACGTCGTTGTTACTTATGATGAAGATTTCTATGATTTTCTAAGCCTTTATGGTGCGCCACCTAAAATTATTTGGTTACGATTTGGCAATGCACCAACTGAAATCGTCGTTCAAAAATTGCTTTTTAATCAAATCAATATTGAACGATTAATAGCTGATTCTGAAACTGAATTGCTTGAAATTTATTAAAAATAGCTCGAAATACTGAGGGGTCTTAAATTTATAAAAACGGAATAAAAAAAATTTACAATAATAAAAACTAACAACCAAGAATGGCAAACTTAAATATTGACGCTGAAAAAAGCAAAACCTACGACGCTATCGTTATTGGTTCGGGTGTTGCGGGCGGATGGGCAGCAAAGGAACTGACCGAAAAGGGCTTGAAAGTCATTATGCTCGAAAAAGGCAAGCCGTTGGAACACGTTACAGGCTACGCCGATACGAACAAAGACCCGTGGCAATACGAGCATCGCGGCAGAATCACCGTTGAACAAGCCAAAGAACACCCGTTTTTGAAGCGTGATTACCCGTATTCGGAGCATAATTCCGAGTTTTGGATGCGCGATTTGGATGCACCTTACGGCGAAGCTAAGCGTTTTGACTGGTTTAGACCTGACATTGTTGGTGGAAAATCCATCATGTGGGGACGTCAATCTTACCGTTGGAGTCCGATGGATTACGAGGCAAATTTGAAGGACGGACACGGCGTTGATTGGCCGATTCGCTACTCGGATATGTCGAAATGGTACGACTATGTGGAGCGTTTTGCGGGTATTTCGGGCGAAAATATCCCAAATTACCCATCTTATCCCGATGGTCAATTTTTGCCGCCGATGGGTTTAAACGTCGTTGAAAAAGACGTTCGCAAGCGCATCGAAGCCGCCTTTCCGAACCGTCGCATGACGAGTGGTCGCGTGGCGAACTTGTCGCAAGCACACAACGGTCGCGGCGCGTGTCAATACCGCAATATTTGTCACCGTGGTTGCCCGTATGGCGGCTATTTTTCGACGCAATCCTCCACCCTACCCGCCGCAATGGCGACAAAACGCTTGACAGTTCGCCCGTTTTCAATCGTAAACTCAATTATTTATGACGCTAAAAAAGGCAAAGCATCGGGTGTTTTGGTCATTGATAGCCAAACGAACGAGCGCATCGAATTCAAAGCAAAAATCATTTTTGTTTGCGGTTCGACGGTCGGTTCGACTTGGGTTTTGCAAAATTCGATTTCACCAACTTTCAAGGAAGGCTTGGGCAGCAGTTCGGGCGAATTGGGACACAATTTGATGGACCACCATTTCCGCACGGGCGCGAATGGCACGGTTGAAGGTTACGAAGATAAATACGTTTACGGACGTCGTCCCAATGGTTTATACATTCCACGTTATCGTAATGTGGACGACGACAAGCGCGATTATCACCGCGGTTTCGGTTTCCAAGGCGGTGCAAATCGTCAAGGTTGGGGTTCTTACGTGGCTCAGGAAGGCTTCGGCGCGCTATTTAAAGAAGCAGCAACTGAACCGGGTCCGTGGACAATTGGCATGACGGGCTTTGGCGAATGTCTGCCGTATCACGAAAATTTGATGCGTCTGGATTTTGACAAAAAAGACAAATGGGGACAACCGACCGTCTTTTTTGACGCTGAATTCAAGGAAAACGAAGCAAAAATGCGGATTGACATGGCAAATGACGCGGCGGCAATGCTCGAAGCGGCGGGCGTCAAAAATGTCAAAACCTACGATAATGGCTCGTATCCGGGCATGGCAATTCACGAAATGGGAACGGCACGAATGGGTCGCGACCCTAAAACGTCGGTTTTGAACGCTTTTAATCAAGTCCATGATTGCAAAAACGTCTTTGTGACCGACGGTGCGGCAATGACTTCTTCGAGTTGCGTCAATCCGTCGTTGACCTACATGGCGTTGACGGCACGGGCGGCTGATTATGCCGTTTCAGAATTGAAAAAAGGAAATTTGAAATAGAGACGCGACTTTAAAGTCGCGCTACGTCGCTAAAAAGCCGATTAAACGTTTCGTTTAGTCGGCTTTTTTAACGTGGCGCGACTTTAAAGTCGCGTTACGTGCCCTTTTCAGGCGTTTATACTGAGGGGTCCTAATTTTTTAGTTATGCCATAAAAAAAGAAATTCTATTTTCGCCGACGGTAAGAAAACCTAATTTTTAAAATTTTAAAATAGATAAAAATGCAATTTCGTAAAGCGTTTTATGAGAAACACGGGATTAAAATAACCGATGAACCTGTTGAAAAAGGCAAATCGGCGGAGCAACTTAAAGCTGAGCGCGGTTTGCATGATGCTGTGAAACGCCCCGTCATTAGTTCTCAAACTTTAGAATTAATCGAAAAAAACATTAAAGAATATCCCAACAGCGAGGCTTTGAAGAATTATCAATACATCGCTTACATAAAAATGGGACAGGAAGAGAAGGGCATAAATTGCTTGCACGAGACAATTAAACTACACCCAAATTATGTTTTTGGTCTCATCAATTTGGTAAATTATCACATTGATAAAGCCGAGTTAGACAAAGCGAGTGCCTTGTTGACGGAGCCTTACGATGTGCGGCGAGTTGAAGCGGAAGAGTTTATTAATTACTCCGTTTTTATCAATTATTATCAAACCGTTGTTAGGTTAGAATTGGCGAAAAAGAATTTGAAAAAAGCGGAAAAGTACCACCGCCTTATGTTCGATTACGACCAAAAACACAAAGTTGTCATTGATTTAGCCCAAGAAATAATGATTGGACGCTTGATTGGTATGAGTATGCTCTCAAATGCCCCCTCTGTACGCGAAGCCGAAGCGATGTCAAAAGTCATTTTGGGTTGGGAAAAAAGCGATAATCCACCCGTTTTCAAGCATTTCGAAGTAGAAAACTTGTACAAATTTAGTACCAACGGTTTTCCAGACGACCTTATCAAAGAGTTCCTCGCTTTGCCGCGCACAAGCCTTATTAAAGATTTAGAAAATGTTTTAGCGGACGCGGTTAAGCGACGCGATTATTATTTGACTAAAGAGTGGGACGACAAAGCGATGAGTTTTCCCGTTCACGCGCTTTATTTGCTAACGGAATTACGCGCTTATGAGAGTTTACCCACCATTTTGAATGTGCTGCGTCAAGACCAAGAACTGTTAGACTTTTGGTTTGGTGACACTTTAGGTGAGGTGTTTTTCCCACCCATCTATATTTTAGGCAATACACAACTACCTCTTTTAGAAGCATTTATCACCGAATCTAACAATT
>JAYUKJ010000510.1:0-1086 GCA_043764555.1 Saprospiraceae bacterium | reverse complement strand
TGGATTTTTCGGAAAAGGGACCCCTCAGTATCTGGGGCATTTTTTGGATTTTTCTAAGCATTTTTAGCATTTTAGGCGTGGTTTTTTGGTTTTTCAAGAAGAAAAAAGGACTTTGATTTGATTAAATTTCTATTAAAAAAGCCTTGCAAAACGTGATGTTTTACAAGGCTTTTTTTTCAAATATCGGCAAAATCAGTTTCTAAATTATAAAAGACCAAATGCGTTTTAATCGCCACGCCGTCAATCGTTTCTACGTCTTCAAATACATTTTTGTTGGTCACTTCTGATTCAACAAAAACCAAGTAAATGGCCGAATCAAGGCTTAAACTTTGGGCATACGTTGCCACTTGCTTTTTCCCTTTTTTAAATTGCGTAATATCGCTATATACCTTTGCTTCGATAACAAATTCCTCATTGTCAACATTTATCAACAAATCAGTCCGACCCAAGCCCGTATGGGCTTCGAGGTAACTTTTACCGCCCACGATATTTAAAAAAGCGTTGATATATGTTTCAAAACTATACACTAATGTGGCTTCTTTCAACGTGATGTAATTGCCTTGTTTGTCTTTTTCTCTAAAGTAGCGAAAACGACGGCGTAAAGCGTAGGTTTTATAGGCCGCAATGAGGGTATCTAAATTGAACTTTCCTTCTTTTGTAAAATAATCTTCGGTATTAATTGAACCACGAATGCGGTCTAATTCGCCGTTCATATAAGGATAAAAAGCAGCGTGAAGGCATTTCTGATAAAGCGGCACGCGAAAAGCTACGTAACCGTCTTTATCGCGATAAATGATGCCATTGACGTAAAGCTCTTTGATGGCGTCTCGATGGATTTGAAAAGGCACTTTGGCTTCTGTGAACAACAATCTTTCAACAAAATTGCGGTGTGTTTTAGCTTTGTTGACAATGTTAGAAATGTTTTTATCTATGGCTTCTGTCAAATACCAGCTTTCGACTTCAAGATAATCTTCATACGTAATAACCGATTTATTCGGGTGTTTATGTACCAACAACGCTGCAAAACCATTCACTAACCCTGGTTGATTGGCTGTAATCTCCGATATTTTACTTTTTACTGAGGGG